>JAOULY010000255.1 GCA_029881775.1 Gammaproteobacteria bacterium | reverse complement strand
GGCCGATGCCCTTGCCACGCCGGGCAAGAAACCCCTTGATGCGGTCCGCCGCCTTTTCAGTCAATGTGATAGCCATTCAATTTCTGCCAGGTAAATACATTCATTAAACCGTCAATCATATGGGCGCATCGGCAAAGCGGCGCCCGTTTTACACAACTCAGTGCGCCGCCCACTTGACGCTGTTCAGATCAATGCCGTCCTTGAACATATCCCAGAGCGGCGACAGCTCACGCAGCTTGCCGACCTTTTCCTTCACCAGCTCAACGACGTAATCCACTTCTTCCTGTGTGGTGAAGCGGCCAATGGTAAAGCGGATGGAACTGTGCGCCAGCTCATCATTGCGGCCGAGTGCACGCAGCACATAGGACGGCTCGAGGCTGGAACTGGTACAGGCGGAACCGGATGAAACCGCCATATCCTTGAGCGCCATGATCAGGCTTTCGCCCTCGACATAATTAAAACTGACATTCAGGTTGCCCGGCACGCGCTGTTCCAGGTCACCGTTCAGGTAGACCTCTTCCATGCCATTGAGGCCGGCCCAGAGCCGGTCGCGCAACACCCGCACGCGCGCATCTTCCTCGGCCATTTCTTCCTTTGCGATCCTGAACGCCTCACCCATGCCGACAATCTGGTGGGTCGGGAGTGTGCCCGAACGCAAACCGCGCTCATGACCACCGCCGTGCATCTGTGCCTCCACGCGCACGCGTGGTTTGCGACGTACATAGAGGGCACCGATGCCCTTCGGCCCGTAGACCTTGTGCGCCGAAAATGACATCAGGTCGACCTTGAGCTTGTCCATATCGATATCGATCTTGCCGGCGCTTTGCGCGGCATCGACGTGAAACACGATCTTGCGTTCGCGGCAAATCTCGCCAATTGCCGCGATGTCCTGGATGACGCCGATTTCATTGTTTACGTGCATGACCGACGCGAGCACCGTGTCATCGCGCAGGGCCGCCCTGAACTTGTCGAGGTCAAGCAGGCCGCTCGGTTCCGGGGCAAGATAAGTCACCTCGTAACCTTCACGCTCAAGCTGGCGACAGGAATCCAGTACCGCCTTGTGTTCGGTCTTGAGGGTGATGATGTGCTTGCCCTGTTTCTGGTAGAAATGCGCAACACCCTTGATCGCCAGGTTGTTCGATTCGGTTGCACCGGAGGTCCAGATAATTTCCCGGGGGTCGGCATTGATCAGGTCAGCCACCTGCTGGCGCGCCAGTTCTACCGCTTCTTCAGCTTTCCAGCCGAACTCATGCGAACGCGATGCCGGGTTGCCGAAATGACCCTGGCGAGTCAGGTAAGCCATCATTTTCTCTGCAACTCGCTCATCAACCGGTGTGGTCGCAGAGTAGTCCATATAAATCGGGATGCTTATATTCATGTCTGTGCCTTCTCGAAACCGTTTGTGTAAATTCAGTTACGCTTTATCGCCGGACAGTTCAGGCAACCGTACGGTCCAGTGCACGCACATCCGGCGTCATCCTGTTTAACTGGCGTTCTATTATCACACTGACCTGCTTGCGCTCAAGAAAACCGGCCAGCGTAACGCTGTTAAGGAATTCGTGAATCTTGCAGCCCAGTTGCTGCCATAACTCGTGTGTCAGGCAGCGTTCGCCATCCTGGCAGTCCTCGCTGCCGGCACACAGGGTCACGTCGATTCCCTCGCCAATGGCATCGATGACATCCGCCACCGAAATTTCTTCCGGTGGACGTGACAGTCGATAGCCACCACCGGGGCCACGAATACCCTCGACCAGGCCGTTCTTGCGCAGGCGCGCGAACAACTGCTCCAGGTAAGACAGGGAAATGCCCTGCGAGGCAGATATTTCGGCCAGCGTGGTGGCGCCGTCCCTGTGGTGGATGGCGAGGTCCAGCATGGCTGTTACTGCGTAGCGTCCCTTGGTAGATAAGCGCATATTTCAGATACCGTCCGCGGCCCTGCCCGCAACGAGCGGGGCAATAACCGAGTAAAATGGTCAGGTAATCATTATGCGGCAGTCGGGAGGCCCAGGCAAGCACCCGGGTCTATCCAGATAGGGATATACAGGACGGTTTCACGGTGCACGAAAGCACACCGCGCAAGCCGCGATCAGGATTGGGCGACCAGCAGACCGTCTTCAGTGACGCTGCCGTCGACTGATTCAGCTGTAACAACGCGGCCGGGAATGAACCGGTGGCCCTGCATCAGGCAGTAGCCCAGCCACTTTTGCAGGAAACGGTTCATATGCCATTTCTCGGTGAGGGTATAACTGTTGAACATACGGTTGTATTCGGCATGGCGAACACCCCGTCGCCGACCACAGGCGATGACTTCACCGACCTGTGCGTCGTGATACAGACGCACGCGCATGTCAGGCGCCGGGAAACGCCCTTCCCTGTCAGAAAAGTAATAGGTCAGGTGCAGTGTGGTTGTGAACTTGTTGCGCTCGATCACGCGCAGGTGCAAATCAAGCACACCGGGTATGCGTGAAATAACGGCGTCCGGCATGACATCAACATCCGGCACCAGGTTTCTCAGCCGGATATAATTGCATTCATACAGTTCCATCAAGCCGGCAAAATTTTTCGCCGGGATGCCCTGGTGCAGAAAATGTCTTACTGTGCAATGCATGTGAATATAGTATCACGTAAATAAAAAAAACCGCCTGTCCGGATATCAGTCACGAATACTGGTATTTCAAGCACTATCGGCTATATCCTTCGATCCTTGATATACACTTCCGGCGAAACCAGCATGCATGACACACAAATAGCTGACCTGTTGCGCAACCGTTTACCGGCGGCCTGCGTACTGGACAGCCCGGAGGATCTCAGGCCGTACGAATGTGATGGCCTGTCTGCCTACCGCAGCCTGCCGATGGTTGTGGTCATTCCCGAAACAGTCGGGCAGGCACGCGCCACCTTGCAGCTGTGCGCGGAACACAAGGTGCCGGTCGTTGCCCGCGGCGCCGGCACCGGGCTATCCGGTGGCGCATTGCCACTCGGCGATGGCGTGCTGTTGAGCATGGCGCGCTTCAATCGCATTGTTGACATCGATACCGCCAACCGCACGGCGCGCGTTCAGCCGGGCGTCACCAACCTGTCGATCTCGAAGGCCGCCGAGCCGCATGGCCTGTATTACGCACCCGATCCCTCTTCGCAGATTGCCTGCTCCATCGGCGGCAATGTTGCTGAAAACGCCGGTGGCGTGCACTGCCTGAAATACGGACTGACCACCCACAACATCCTGTCACTGGACATCCTCACCATGGACGGCGAACAGATGACAGTGGGCAGCCAGGCGCTCGACACCCCCGGCTATGACCTGCTGGCCCTGATGACCGGTTCCGAGGGATTGCTGGGTGTCATAACGGAAATCACCGTCAGGCTGTTACCCCTGCCGGAAGTCGCGCAGGTGGTGCTGGCCGGATTCGACTCGGTCGACGCCGCCGGCGCAGCGGTCACGGCCGTCATTGCCAGCGGCATCATCCCGGCCGGGCTCGAACTGCTGGACCGGAATGCCATCCGCGCGGTCAGCAAGTTCATCGATGCCGGCTATCCGCCCGACGCAACGGCAATCCTGTTGTGTGAACTCGATGGCAGCCGCATCGATGTCAGTACACAAATCGACGACGTTAAACGCATTTTCCGGGAAGCCGGCGCAACCGAACTGAAGGTCTCGAACAACGAGGCTGAACGGCAGCGCTTCTGGGCCGGGCGGAAATCAGCCTTTCCGGCCATGGGCCGACTGTCGCCTGATTATTACTGCATGGACGGCACCATTCCGCGCAAGCACCTGGCGCAGGTGCTGAACGAAATCGAAAAGCT
>JAOULY010000254.1 GCA_029881775.1 Gammaproteobacteria bacterium | reverse complement strand
GGCGCCGAGCGTGGGTGATTCCCAGTTATCCTCGACGAAGCGAATATCGTGTACCAGCGTATCGATGCCGAGCTCGCGCAGTGAACCGAGATACAGGTCCTGGATATTGTCGGGCGACGGTTTCAGTACCACCTGGAACTGGTAGTAATGCTGCAGGCGATTCGGGTTTTCGCCGTAGCGCCCATCAGTCGGACGCCTGGACGGTTGCACGTATGCGGCGCGCCAGGGCTCGGGTCCGACAGCGCGCAGGAAAGTGGCCGGGTGGAAGGTGCCGGCACCGACCTCCATGTCGAAGGGTTGCAGCAGGGCGCAGCCTTGCGCCCCCCAGTATTGCTGGAGGGCCATAATCAGGCCCTGGAATGTCCGTGGAGTGTCAGGCACGTTGTTTTTCACAGTCATTAAGGCACGGCAGTATACCGTGAGCGCCACCCGTGACGGCAAGGCATTTCCTCGAAATTATCTGTCGAAGCGGGTATATATGGTATAGCTTTACGTATGGGCGCTAAAGCAGCGGCGTTGAGCGGTCGACTGATTAACAGTACCCCGGGCGGAGGAACGGTATGAGTCGGCTCATTCTCGGACCTACCTCACAGGCGCAGTGGCAGACGCTGGTTCACGAAGCACAGTCAGCCTGTGACAGGCATCTTGACGAGACACTGGAGAGTTATCTGGTGTTTCTGCTCATGCGTTTTGCCGATCGACCCGAGTGTACCGCGCGTATCATGGCCGAGGATTTCCTGCAGTCCCAGCAAATGCAGGGTTCGCAGCGTGTAGACGGCCTGCGCGAGGTGGGCGATCACTGCCTGCTATTCTCCGGCCTGTTTCCCCGGCTCGCCGAGCGCCGCCTTGTCCGTATCAGTTATTTCGTCAATATCGGTCGATCGTCCTATCGCCAGCTTGCGGACGTGGCGGGCAGGCAGCGTGCTGTACTGTATGGCCATTTGTCCGATGCCTTCATCGTGCTGATGGATGTCCTGCATGCCATGCGCGGGCTTAATGGCCAGCCGTTGCTCACGCCTATCCAGGCCATGGAGCTGTGGCAGGAGACCGGCAGCCGGCGCTGCCTGCAGCAGCTGAGCAACGGGCACCACGCCCTGCCAATTGACGGCGGCAACGAAACCCACTGAATCACTGCTGTATAAACCCGTGCAGCGCATGGGTTAAAATGACGGCTGTGAAATTTTTCCGGCAGTTTCCAATCCCATGAATAATCCACGCAAAGCGGTTGCGCTAATCTCGGGTGGGCTTGACTCGTTGCTTGCCGCGCGCGTTGTGATGGAGCAGGGTGTGCACGTGGAAGGCATAAATTTCTTCACCGGCTTTTGCGTGGAGGGCCATACACATGCCATACGCGAGAAGGACCGTGCGCGTCCGAAGCGCAACAATGCACTCTGGTCGGCAGAACAGCTTGGCATCAAGTTGCACATCGTTGACATCATCGAGGAATACAAGGATGTCGTAATCAATCCGAAACACGGCTACGGCGCAAACCTGAATCCCTGTCTCGATTGCAAGATATTCATGGTCAACAAGGCGCACGAGTGGCTCGAAGCACATGGCTTCGATTTTATTATTACCGGTGAAGTGATTGGCCAGCGCCCGATGTCGCAGCGCAAGGACACCATGCCGGTGGTTGCGCGTGATTCCGGTGCCGGTGACAGGCTGGTGCGGCCGCTGTGCGCGCGGAACCTGCCGCCGACCCTGCCCGAGCTTGAGGGCTGGCTGGACCGCGACAAGCTGTTCGGTTTCAATGGGCGCTCGCGCAAGCCACAGATGGCGCTGGCGGCACAGTATGGCTTTGAAGATTATGCGCAACCGGCCGGTGGCTGTTGTTTCCTCACTGATAAACAGTACTCGGTCAAGCTTGAAGACCTGTGGAAAACGCGCGGCACACGCGAATATGATCTTGATGACATCATGTTGCTGAAAGTCGGCCGACACCTGCGACCACGCGCGGATTTCAAGATGATTGTCGGGCGCGAAGAAGGCGAAAACCGTTTCATGGAAGGGTATCGTAAGCGTTTCGTACACATGATTCCGGTCAGTCATGTCGGTCCACTGGTACTGCTGGATGGTGAAATCGATGATGCGGCGATTGAACTTGCGGCCCGCCTGACCGCGCGTTTCAGCAAGGGGCGCGATGCAGAGCTGGTAACCATTGAAGTAAACAACCGGAAAGGGGGCAGCCACCGGCTCGATGTCACACCCATACCGGCGGACGAGATTCCGGCAGACTGGTATATATGAGCGAAACACGAGTCGATGCGCGTAACCTGTTGTGCCCGATGCCGGTGATCCGCACGCAGGATGCAGTGGCAGGGTGTGCGCCGGGTGATCGTGTCAGTGTGTGGTGTACCGATCCGGGCGTTGTTTACGATATACCGGCATGGTGCCGGGTGCACGGGCATGCAGTGTGTGATATCAGGCAAGGGGAAAACGAAATCATTATAGAAATCCAGGTCGGGGAAACAGACTGATGGGCCATAACCACCTGTCGGATTTGCAAAGCGAACGTTATTCGTCGGTACGCAAGGTGACGCTGATCGGCGCCGTGCTCGACACGGTGCTGGGCATTGTAAAAATTATCGTTGGCAGCTTTAGCGGCTCGCATGCGCTGATTGCAGATGGTATCCACTCGTTTTCCGACCTGGCGACTGACTTTCTGGTGTTGTTTGCAGCCAAGCACTCACACCGCGAGGCGGATGAGGAGCATCCGTATGGCCACGGCCGCATTGAGACGGTTGCAACCGTGATGCTGGGTGTGGCATTGATTATCGTCGCCGTGGGTATCAGTATCGACGGCTATAAACGCATGCAGGGTGATATCGTCATCCAGTATGGTCACTGGGCCTTGCTTGCGGCGCTGCTGTCGGTTTTATCGAAGGAATGGATTTACCAGTACACCGTGCGTATCGGGCGCCGTTTGCGTTCGAACATGGTGATCGCGAATGCCTGGCACAGCCGCACCGACGCCATCTCATCCGTGATTGTGTTGCTCGGTATCGGCGGCGCCATGGCCGGCATGCCGCACCTCGACAGCCTGGCTGCGATTGCCGTGGCACTGATGATTGCGAAAATCGGCTGGGACCTGTTGTGGAAGAGTCTGCAGGAACTCATCGACACTGCGCTCAGACCTGAGCAGGTTGAAGAGATCCGCAAGGCCATCATGGAGGTTGACGGTGTGCGCGCCTGTCACATGTTACGCACCCGGGCCAGTGGCAGCGATTCTCTGGTCGATGTGCACATTCTCGTTGACCCGTTGTTAAGTGTTTCCGAAGGACACCAGATTGGTGAGCATGTGCGCCTGCGACTGATCAGTGAGCTGGAGCATGTCGCGGATGTGACCGTCCATATCGACCCTGAGGATGACGAGACCGCCTCTCCCTGTGATGAGTTGCCCTTGCGTGACGAGGTCATGCGTCGCCTGGAACGGGCATGGGCAGCCCTGCCCATGGATGACTGTCTCGACAAGGTGGTGCTGCACTACCTTAATGGCCGCATCCACGTGGATGTGTTTCTTGATGGCACCTCGGGTGAACCGGGTAAGGTTCGCTCCCTGGTCAATCCGGTCAGGGCGGCTGCAAGGTCGGTCGAGGACGTGGGTACCGTAAAGGTGTATGTAGCCGAGTAACGCACCAAAAAGGTGCAATGTCGCCCGAGTGTGCACCGTATTGGTGCTTACGGTGCCACCACCGCGAGACTAAACTGATGAAAACTTTGCATTTCCGACCACACCGGTGCGTGGCATAATTCCTGCTTCGTTCACGCACTAGAATCGAAAGATTTTGAGGCTGCCGCTGTCACGCACG
>JAOULY010000019.1 GCA_029881775.1 Gammaproteobacteria bacterium | reverse complement strand
ATGAAAAACCGGCGTGAACAGATGGCCGTGCCGAACGCTGATTATCAGCTGTCTTCCTGTTCCAGGTATTTCCTCACGGACTTGTCAAGGCACTCGAGTTTTTGTTCTGTCAGCGGCTTGCTGTTGAGGTCGGTGATGTAATAGAAGTCCTCGGCGCGCGAACCCAGCGTGGCGATCTTGGCATTCCACAGCCTGATGCCGCAGTCGGCAAACGCGCGCCCGACCCGTGACAGCAGGCCGGGGCGGTCCGCGGTGATCAGTTCCATAATCGTGCGCTGGTCGTCCAGGTCCTGCCTGAAAGCGATGTGCGTCTTGATGGGGAAATGTTTATGCGTGCGTGGCAGGCGTCGCGAAACATGCAAGTCATGCTCCGCATCGTTATCAATAGCGTGCTTGAGTGTGGCATTTATTTCACTCATGCGGAGATCGCCGGTTACCGGCTGCCCATCCGCTTCCAGCACATGAAATGTCTCGAGGATGTTCTGGTCCTGCATCGTGACCATGCCGGCGTCGACCACGTTCAGTCCCAGCTGTTCAATGACGGAGGTGATGCGGCTGAACAGGCGCTCCTGCGGTCTTGTATAGATGAAAATTTCGGTGCCACCGCGCTCGCTGTCCGCTTCAACATTGACCAGGCTGCCGCTGTCCCGGTCGTGCTGCTCCAGCAGTCGTGTGTGTGCCGCTATTTGTGCGGGTATGTGGCGCAGGAAATATTCGTCTTCGAGCTGCTCCCATATTGCGGGGTATGTACCTCCACCGAGCAGATCAAGCGCAGCGGCCTTGACTGACTGTATCTGTTCGGAGCGCTGTAGCGGGTCCTGCAAGCCGCGTTGCAGTGCGCGGCGGGTATTGTAGTAAAGTTGTTTGAGCAGTGCGTCCTTCCAGTTGTTCCACATCGCGGGATTGGTGGCGCGGATGTCGGCGACCGTGAGCAGGTAGAGATAGTCCAGGCGTATGGTGTCGTTCACGGTCCTGGCAAAGCGGTTGACGACGACCGGGTCGTCAATGTCCTGTTGCTGGGCAGTAGATGACATCAACAGGTGCTGTTCAACCAGCCAGGTAACGAGGTTGGTGTCGTATTCGCTCAGGTCATGCCGTTCGCAGAATTCGCGCGCGTCGACTTTGCCCAGTGCAGAGTGATCGCCGCCACGTCCCTTGGCGATATCGTGGAACAGGCCGGCGATATACAACAGCTCCGGTTTCGGGATGGTGCCGATGACGTGGCTGCAGAGAGGGAACTCGGTTGCGAATTCATGGACAGTAAAGCGGCGCAGGTTGCGGACAACTCTCAGGATGTGTTCATCAACCGTGTAGGTGTGGAACAGGTCATACTGCATTAATCCGACAATACGTCCGAAAGCGGGCAGGTAGGCGGCCAGTACGCCGTAGGAATTCATGCGCCGCAGTTCATGTGTTACCCCGTGCGGCTGGCGAATTATTTCCATGAACAGGCTGCGTGCCCTCAGGTCGTTGCGGAATTCATCGTCAATCAGGTCGCGGTGTGTCCGGATGGCACGTATGGTGTCAGCGCGTACGCCCTTGAGTTCCGGGTGTTGCGCCAGTACCAGGAACATTTCCAGCAGCGCCATCGGGTTGTAGCTGAATATGCCTGCATTGACGGCTTCCAGGTAACCGTTGCGTGCCTGGAAGCGCTTGTTCAGCACTACCGGTTCGCCCGGGCCTTCCGGGGTCAGGATTTCCTCGTGGAATAATTGCAGCAGCATTTCATTCAGGCGGCTGAGTTTCATAATGGTGCGGTAGTACTCACGCATAAAGGCCTCAACGCCGAGGGTCTCACCGTCGTTGTGGTAACCGGCCTGTTCGGCGAGTGTTCGCTGGTAGTCGAACAGCAGGCGGTCTTCCGTGCGGCCGGTCAGCGTATGCAATGCGAAGCGGGTTTTCCACAGCAGGTCGCGCCCCTCGACGAGGGTCTGGTATTCGGGCTGGGTAAGAAAGCCTCGTTCCACCAGTTCCTCAAGCGAGGCCGTGCCGAAATGTCGCTTGGTGACCCAGGTGATCATCTGTATGTCACGCAGGCCGCCGGGTCCTTCCTTTATATTCGGTTCGAGGTTATAGCCGGTATCGTGATATTTATGGTGGCGTTTGTGCTGTTCGCTTAACTTGGCCTCGAAGAATTCGCGACTGTTCCACAGCTTGTCCGGCGCTGTTGCTGCCTGCATGTCACTGTACAGATCCCTGGAGCCGGCCAGTAAGCGCGATTCCATCAGGTTGGTAACCACGGTGATGTCGGCCAGTGACTGCTCGATGCAGTCCGCTATGGTGCGTACGCTGTGACCGACTTCCAGGCGAATATCCCACAGGAAGGTGAGTAGTGCTTCTGCCTTGCTGTTGATGTCCGCTGTCACCGTGTCCGGCATCAGCAGCATCAGGTCTATGTCCGAGCCCGGCATGAGTTCGCTGCGGCCATAACCACCGACGGCCACCAGTGCCGGTGTATCTGCATCACTAGCCATGAAGTACGCCCAGCAGTACTGCAATACGCGATCGACCAGCCATGAGCGTGCCGCCAGCAGGCGGTATATCGGCGTGCCCTGGTCAAAGCGCGCGGCGACGACACGGTTGCCGTCGGCCAGGCACTGCTTCAGCGAGCGAAGCATGGCACTGGCCGTGGACGGTTCCTCTGCCAGTGCTGCCAGGTCGAACCAGTCAGCGTAGCTGGCCGGCTTGTGACTGCTTGCCTGCTGTCGGGACATGGTCGTCAGCTGATCAGATGTCGTCGCCGGGCACGCGTGTCAGGACTTCATGGCCTTCGGCGGTTACCAGGATGGTGTGCTCCCATTGCGCCGACAGGCTGTGGTCCTTGGTGACCACGGTCCAGCCATCCGGCAACAGGCGAGTGTGGCGCTTGCCGGCGTTCACCATCGGCTCGATCGTGAATGTCATGCCGGCCTCGATGATCATGCCGGTGCCCGGCTTGCCGTAGTGCAGGACCTGCGGGTCCTCGTGAAATTCGCGACCGATACCGTGACCGCAGTACTCACGCACCACGGAGCAGTGGTTGGATTCTGCGTGCTGTTGTATCGCATGGCCGATATCGCCGAGTCGCACGCCGGGTTTCACCAGCTCAATGCCGATACACATACACTCGTGACTGATGCGCGCCAGTCGTTCGGCGGCAACACCGGGCTCGCCGACGAAAAACATCTTGCTGGTGTCTCCGTGGAAGCCGTCCTTGATGACGGTGATGTCGATGTTGATGGCGTCGCCTTTCTTCAGCACCTTGTTGCCCGGGATGCCGTGGCAGACCACGTGGTTGACCGAGGTGCAGATCGACTTCGGGAAGCCGCGATAATTAAGCGGGGCGGGGATGGCCTGCTGCTCGTTGACGATGTAATCGTGACAGATGCGGTCCAGTTCATCCGTGCTGATTCCGGGTACGACGTGCGGCCGGATCATCTGCAGGACTTCGCCCGCCAGCCGGCCGGCCACGCGCATTTTCTCGATTTCATCGGGTGTTTTGATAGTAACGGGCATGTAACGTCCTGATCTGCTGACGGTTGGTCCCGGCCAGGGGCGGTCTTACCGTTTGTCGGGAAGTGCAGTGTATGGTATAAAGGCGGGCTTGTTAAGTGGGCCGATCGGCGGTCCTCACGGCAAAAATACACACATGCACCGGCACATACAGCAGGGTGCCTGGCTTGCGACCGGTTCAATCGGCCGCAACAGGTTGCTGTCATGGGGTGCATGGAAGACCAACCCGACATTGGAGAAACAGACATGTCAGACGTATCAATGCGCCAGATGCTGGAAGCTGGTGTGCACTTTGGCCACCAGACCCGTTACTGGAACCCGAAGATGGCCCCGTACATCTTTGGCGAGCGTGGCAAGATCCACATTATCAATCTCGAAAAAACCATGCCGTTGTTCTCGGATGCGATGAACTACCTGAGCAGTACCGTCGCCAATGGTGGCACGGTGTTGTTTGTCGGCACCAAGCGTTCAGCACAGACCGTTGTTATGGAAAATGCCATTCGCTGTGGCATGCCTTATGTGAACCACCGCTGGCTCGGCGGCATGCTGACCAACTACAAAACGGTCCGCCAGTCGATCAAACGCCTGAAAGATCTCGAGACCATGTCAGAGGACGGTACCTTCGATCGTATCAGCAAGAAAGAAGCGCTGATGCTGACACGTGAGCGTGACAAGCTGGAGCGCAGCCTCGGTGGTATCAAGGACATGCGCGGTATCCCGGATGCCATGTTCATCGTTGATGTCGGTTATGAAAAGATCGCTATCAAGGAAGCGCGCAAGCTGGGTATTCCTGTCATTGGTGTGGTCGACACGAATAACTCGCTCGAAGGTATCGATTACGTAATTCCGGGCAATGATGATGCCATCCGTGCCATCAAGCTGTATGTCGAAGCGGCTGCCGATGCGGCCAACACCGGCAAACTGAGTGTTGCACATGCCGTTGCCGACTCGGCCGACGAATTTGTCGAGGTGAATGACGGTGCCGTTCCTGCGCCGAAGAAAAAGGCAGCGCCCAGAAAGAAGGTTGCGAAGAAAGTGACCGTGAAAAAGGCAGCGAAAAAAGACGCACCGGAAGCGGTCGTCGCTGAAGCGGATGCTGCAACGCAGGACGCCGATGTCGCCAGTGAATAACCGGGCACAGCTAAAGAACGTATTGACAAGTATTCTGGAGGATTTCTGAAATGGCTATAACTGCAGCGCAAGTCAAGGAACTGCGCGAGCGTACCGGTTCCGGCATGATGGAGTGCAAGAAGGCACTGACAGATGCCGATGGCGATATGGATGTTGCAATCGAGGCATTGCGCAAGGCCGGCATGGCGAAGGCTGACAAGAAGGCAAGTCGTATTGCTGCCGAGGGCCTGGTTGTTATCGAGATGAGCGATGACAACAAGACCGCGGCAATTGTTGAAGTCAATTGCGAAACCGATTTTGTTGCCAAGAAAGACGACTTCCAGGCCTTTGCCAGTTCGATTGCAAAGCGTGTACTGGCCGACAACCCGGCTGATATCGATGCCCTGATGGCAATGCCGTTGAATGACGGCGATGCGACCACGATTGAAGACACCCGCAAGGCGCTGATCGCCACGATTGGTGAGAACATTACGGTGCGACGCTTTACGCGCATCGAAACCAGTGGTCTGCTGGCCGCCTATGCGCACGGCGTGCGTATCGGCGTACTGGTCGAACTTGATGGGGGTGATGCGAACCTCGGCAAGGACCTCGCCATGCACATCGCTGCGCACGATCCGCGCCCCGTCTGTGTGTCCGAAGACGAGGTGCCGGCTGAGCTGATCGAAGGCGAGCGCAATATTTTCACCGCGCAGGCGCGTGAAAGCGGCAAGCCTGACAACATCATCGAGAAGATGATTGAGGGGCGTATTCGCAAGTACCTTGGCGAAATTACCCTGCTGGGCCAGTCTTTCGTCAAGAACCCGGACCTGACGGTTGGCCAGCTGCTTGAGCAGGCCGATGCCCGCGTCAGTCGCTTTGAGCGCATTGAACTGGGCGAGGGTATCGAGAAAAAGAGCGAGAACTTCGCCGATGAAGTCATGGCGCAGGTGAAGGGCGGTTGATTGCCGGACACTAATTGAAGGCTTTATTTACGTACTGACAACGGGGCCGATATTCGGCCCCGGTTTTTATGGCAATCAGCCATTAAAAGTAAGACAATGCACCCGGGCGGGGTGTGAGAACATCCTATATACATGATAGTTAAGGGTTAAATATGGGATACCGGCGGTTACTGCTGAAGCTGAGTGGCGAGGCCCTGATGGGCGAGGGCACTCACGGAATCGATCCGGGCGTTACCGGACGCCTGGCCGCGGAAATTCACGAGCAGGTGTCCCGCGGCATACAGATCGGGCTGGTCATTGGCGGTGGTAACCTGCTGCGTGGTGCCGGCCTGGCCTCTGACGGCATGAACCGGGTGACCGGTGATCACATGGGTATGCTGGCAACTGTCATCAATGCACTTGCCATGCAGGATGCACTCACGCAGGCCGGCAGTGACTGCCGGGTCATGTCGGCACTCACCATGCAGCAGGTCTGTGAACCTTACTCGGCACGCCAGGCAATCGAGCATCTGGCGGCCGGACGTGTCGTGATCTTCGCTGCCGGTACCGGCAACCCCTTCTTTACAACCGACTCCGCGGCCAGCCTGCGCGCTATCGAAATTGGCGCGGATATCATGCTCAAGGCGACCAAGGTCAATGGCGTGTACTCGGCGGACCCCATGACCAGTCCGGACGCCACGCTGTTTGATTTCATCAGTTACGATGAAGCGCTGCAGAAAAAGCTGGGTGTCATGGATGCAACGGCGCTGGTGCTTTGCAGTGAACACAATATGCCGCTGCGGGTTTTCAATGTATTCGAACATGGCCAGCTGGAGAGAATCGTTGCCGGTGAGGCGATCGGAACCCTGGTCAGCAAGGAGAAGCAGGCAACATGATCGACGATATTATCAAGGATGCCGGTATACGCATGAGCAAGACGATCGATTCGCTCAGGCAGGGACTCGGCAAGGTGCGAACCGGTCGTGCTCACCCCAGTTTACTGGATCATCTCACGGTGGATTACTACGGCTCGGAAGTGCCGATTTCGCAGGTGGCCAACATCGGCGTGGAAGATGCGCGCACCCTGTCGGTGACGCCCTGGGAGAAGACCATGGTGCAGCCGATTGAAAAGTCGATCATGAAATCGGACCTGGGCCTGAATCCTGCCACGGCGGGGACGGTTATCCGGATCCCCATGCCGCCACTGACCGAGGAGACGCGACGCGAACTGGTCAAGGTTGTACGCAAGGATGGCGAGGCAGCCAAGGTCGCGATACGCAACATCCGGCGCGATGCAAACAACGACTTCAAGGACCTGGTCAAGGAAAAGGAAATTTCAACAGACGATGAGCACAGGGCGCAGGACACCGTCCAGAAGCTGACCGATGAGCGGATCGCAGAGGTTGACAAGGTGCTGGCCGACAAGGAAGCGGAGTTGATGGAAATCTAGGTTCCGGTAAACGGTTTTTGAGATTAACGGGTAACTCTTCTTGAAGCAGTCTGACAGCAACACAAGCAGCCAGCCGCGGCATGTTGCCATCATTATGGACGGCAACGGCCGCTGGGCGCGTGCCCGCATGCTGCCGCGTGCGATCGGTCATCGTGAAGGCGTCAAGTCGGTCAGGCGCACTGTCGAGACCTGTATCGACAAGGGGATCGGTGCGCTGACCCTGTTTGCCTTCAGCAGTGAAAACTGGCGCCGGCCGAGTGACGAGGTCAGCAAGATCATGGACCTGTTCGTCAATACCCTGAAAAAGGAAGTCGCGGCACTCGACCGCAATAATGTCAGGTTGCGTTTCATCGGTGACCGTTCCGCATTTTCATCCAACCTGCAGCAGCTGATCAGGGATTCGGAATTACAAACCGCTGGCAACCGCCAGCTTGAGCTGGTCATCGCCGCAAACTATGGCGGGCAGTGGGACATCACGCAGGCATGCCGGAAACTCGTCGACCGGGTACAGGCCGGTGAATTGCAGGCGGAAGAAATTACCCAGCAAAGTCTTGCGCAGGAAATGTGCATTGCCGACCTGCCATTGCCGGACCTGTTTATCCGTACCGGCGGTGAACGACGTATCAGTAATTTCCTGTTATGGCAGCTGGCCTACACCGAACTGTATTTCACCGACATCCTCTGGCCGGTATTCGATGAAGTGGAATTCGGCAAGGCGCTTGACTGGTTTGCCAATCGCCAGCGTCGATTCGGCCGTACCGGTGAGCAGGTGGAGCAACTAACGGGTGCTTAGAACGCGCCTGATATCTGCGATCGTCATGATCCCGCTGGTTGTATACGGCGTTCTTTACCTGTCCACGGATGTATTCATGCTGGTGCTCGCCGTGATTCTGCTCGCCGGTGTGTGGGAATGGGGGCGGCTTGCCGGACTGCAAACGGTGACTGCACGCCTGGCATATATGGTCATTATGGCCGGCCTGTTCTGGACGGCCTTGCGGCTGGGCCTGGAGGTCATTGCCATGCCGCTGTTGCTGCTTGCCTGTGCCTGGTGGCTGTGCGCGCTGATCTGGCTGACCCGTCCGAAACTGTGTGCCGCAAATAACGCCGCCTGCGTTACTGCCAAGTTGCTGGCCGGCGTGCTGGTGTGCGTGCCGGCCTGGGCTGCGCTGACGCTGGTGCATGGTGCCGCGGAGGACGGCCCCCGGCTGGTGCTCATCCTGCTGGTGATGGTCTGGCTGGCCGACAGCGGGGCGTATTTTGCCGGACGCTACCTGGGTAAACACAAGCTGGCGCCGGTCGTCAGCCCCGGCAAAACCTGGGAGGGTGTATACGGTGGTCTGCTGGCGAGTGTTGCATTTGCCGGGGCAATCGCCTGGCTGTTGCTGGATGCCGGTTTCCCGTGGACTGTGAAATTCATGCTGGCGGCGCTGGTAGCCATGATGTTTTCCGTCGTCGGTGATTTGCTGGTCAGCCTGCTCAAGCGCCAGGGTGGCATAAAGGACAGTGGCAACATCATTCCGGGTCATGGCGGTATCTTTGACCGCATAGACAGCCTGGTTGCAGCGGCACCGCTGTTTCTCGCCGCGTACCGGTGGCTGGAGCTGTGACTACGACCACCACAACAGCTGCCGGCATTACAATCCTGGGGTCTACCGGTTCTATAGGCTTGAGCACGCTGGATGTCCTTGCGCGACATCCCGACCGTTATCGCGTCGTCGCGCTGACAGCGAACACGCGGGTGGAAAAACTGGCAGCGCAATGTGAGCAATTCCGGCCGCGCTACGCCGTCATGAGCGATGCGGATGCGGCTACACGGTTGCAGGCATTATTAAAGGACCGGGCGCCTGGTGTGGAAGTGCTGTCCGGGCAGGCAGCGCTGGTCCGCGTTGCGGGTTTGCCGGAGGTTAGCCATGTCATGGCCGCCATTGTCGGTGCGGCCGGCTTGTTGCCGTCGCTCGCGGCGGCGAACACGGGCAAGCATGTGTTACTTGCCAACAAGGAAGCGCTGGTAATGTCCGGTGCCTTGTTTATGCAGGCCGTGCAACGCAATCATGCAACACTGTTGCCGATCGACAGCGAACATAATGCGATCTTTCAGTGTTTGCCGGATAACTACCGGGCCGGCGTGGCGCCGCCAGGCGTACGCCGGATTGTACTGACAGCATCCGGCGGGCCGTTTCGTGCACTGCCGCTCAACCAGCTTGAGGGCGTCACGCCGGAGCAGGCCTGCGCGCACCCGAACTGGGACATGGGGCGCAAGATTTCCGTGGATTCCGCCACCATGATGAACAAGGGGCTGGAAGTGATCGAGGCCGGCTGGTTGTTTGGCCTGGGTGCAGACCGTATCCGCGTGGTATTGCATCCACAGTCGCTGGTGCACTCGCTGGTTGAGTACGACGACGGCTCCATGCTGGCGCAACTGGGCAATCCGGACATGCGAATTCCGATCAGTCATGCATTGGGCTGGCCTGACCGTATTACCTCGGGCGCAGATGGCCTGGACCTGCTTGAGCACGGGCTGTTGCAATTCGGGGCGCCGGACGAGACCCGTTTCCCCTGCCTGTCGCTGGCAACGGCAGCGCTTGAAACCGGTGGCACCGCGCCGGCTATCCTGAATGCGGCGAACGAAATTGCCGTCGCGGCATTCCTCGACCGGCGCATCCCGTTTACTGCCATCCCCCGGATTATCGAGGACACACTTGGGCAATGCAGTGTGCATCCGGCTGACACACTGCAGGTCATACTGGATGACGATGCAGTGGCGCGTACCACGGCCGCCGAACTTATTCAGCAGACACGGGTCGTAGTGGCACAATGAACGGCGTGTTTATTTCGTTACTGGCGTTTGTGGTTGCTATCGGTGCGCTGGTGACCGTCCACGAGTTTGGTCATTACTGGGTCGCCCGGCGCCTGGGCGTCAAGGTGCTGCGTTTCTCGATTGGTTTCGGTAAACCGCTGTGGTCACGAACATTCGGTGATGACCGCACCGAACTGGTCGTTGCCGCCATTCCGCTCGGTGGTTACGTCAAGATGCTCGACGAGCGCGAGGGTGAGGTTGACGCCGGCGAACTGCACCGTGCATTCAATCGCAAACCGTTATCGACGCGCGCTGCCGTGGTGGTTGCCGGTCCCCTGTTTAATTTCCTGTTTGCCATTTTTGTGTACTGGGCAATGTTTGTCGCCGGTGTGCCGGGGCTGCGCCCGGTTGTGGGTGATGTGCAGGCCGGCTCGTACGCCGCTGCCGCCGGCATCCTGAGCGGCGATGAAATAATTTCGGTTGGCGGGAAACAGACGCCTACCTGGGAATCGACGGTCATGGCGCTGCTTGATGTGGGCCTTGATGAGCAGCCGTCCATAACGCTGACCGTACGTGGCGCAGATGGCCAAATGCGGCGTCTGCAGTCTGAGCTGGGTGATGGTATTTTGCTGGAGAAGGGCGGTGTACTGGAAAATTTCGGTATCGGCCTGTGGCAGTTACCGCCGGTTATCGATGAGATCGTGGCGGGTGGCGCCGCCGAGCGGGCCGGGTTGCTGGGTGGCGACCGCATACTCGGTGCCGGGGACACTTTAATTGACAGCTGGAATGAATGGGTCATGTATGTCCGTGACCGGCCCGGGGAACAGCTGGCGGTGCGGGTACTGCGGGCAGGAGCGGAGATTGACCTGGTACTCGTGCCGGAACGCAAGATGGACGCCGGCCAGGCTATCGGGTTTATCGGTGCATCTGTGCAGCTACCGGACCAGGAACAGCGTGATACAATGCGCGTCGTTGTGCGACACGGCCTGCTGGGGGCGTTTCCCGCGGCACTTGGCAAGACACGGGAAGTGACCACGCTCACGCTGCGTACCCTGTGGAAGATGGTGACTGGCAAGGCGTCCGTGGAGAACCTCAGTGGACCGATCAGTATTGCGCAGTACGCGGGCCAGTCGGCCACCATCGGTCTGGCAGCGTTTCTCGGTTTCCTCGGGATCGTCAGCGTCAGCCTCGGTGTCCTGAACCTGTTGCCGGTACCGATACTGGATGGCGGCCACTTGCTGTATTACCTGGTTGAACTCGTAAAGGGCAGCCCGGTATCCGAAGCGACGCAACTGGTTGGACAGAAAATCGGCATTGTGATGCTGCTGACACTGATGTCAGTGGCTTTTTATAACGACATATTGCGACTGGTTGAATAAGTAACAAGAATGCACAACCGTATTAAATCTCATGGATTGATTATTCCAGCCCTGTTGCTGGCCTTGTTGCTGTGCAGCCCGGTACAGGCATTCGAGCCGTTTACGGTGTCTGATATCCGCGTGGAGGGCCTGCAGCGGATATCTGCGGGCACCGTGTTCAACTACCTGCCGGTGAAAACCGGGCAGGTGCTGGACACCGGGGCCAGTGTCAGGGCCATCCGGGCGCTGTTCAAGACCGGTTTTTTTGATGATGTGCGTCTCGAGCGTGATGGTGATGTGCTGGTGGTGTACGTTCGCGAGCGTGCCGCTATCAGCAGTATCAAGCTGGAAGGTAACCAGGACCTTGATACGGAAGAGTTGCTGGCAGGTCTGAAAGATATCGGGCTTGCCGAAGGTCGTGTGTTCGATCGCTCCCTGCTGGAGAAGGTAGAGCAGGAACTGCAGCGCCAGTATTTCAGCCGCGGTAAATACGCAGTCCGGATTAATACGACGATTACGCCGCTGGAGCGCAATCGTGTCGGTATTCTCATTGATATATCCGAGGGGCGTGTTGCCCGCATCAAGCAGATCAATATCATCGGCAACCACACATTCAGCGACGAGCTGTTGCTGGACAAGTTCAACCTGACCACGCCGACGTTTTTTTCCAACTTCACCAAGCGCGACCAGTATTCCAAGCAGGCGCTGTCCGCAGACCTGGAAGTCCTGCGCACATGGTACCTGGATCGTGGTTACCTGAAGTTCCAGATCGACTCCACGCAGGTGTCGATTACGCCGGACAAGAAAGATATTTACCTGACGATCAATATCACCGAGGGCGACCAGTACCGGATTAAAGTGGTGACCCTGTCGGGTGAGCTGGTAGTGGAGCCTGAGGAAATCTATCCACTGATCGATATCAATCCCGGTGACGTTTTTTCACGCAAGCGTGTGACGGAATCCGTCGACAAGATCAGCTCATTGCTGGGCAACCAGGGCTATGCATTCGCCAACGTCAATACCGTTCCTGAAATCGATGACGAGGAGAACCTCGTCTCGCTGGGCTTTTTTGTAGACCCGGGCAAACGCGTTTATGTTCGACGCATTAATTTTTCCGGCAATAGCGCCACTGCTGACAAGGTGCTGCGTCGGGAAATGCGCCAGATGGAAGGTGGCTGGTATTCAGCCGAGAAGGTGGAGCGGTCCAGGACACGACTTGATCGCCTGGGATATTTCGAGGACGTCAACGTCGAAACACCGTCAGTGCCAGGCACGACGGACCAGCTCGACGTCAATTACTCGGTCAAGGAAACGTCCTCCGGCAGCGTGACGGCCGGCGTCGGTTTCTCGCAAAGCTCCGGTCTGCTGTTCAATGCCAGCGTACAGCAAAATAATTTCCTCGGCAGTGGCAATCGGGTCAGCTTTACGTTCGATAACAGCAACGTCAACACGGTTTACAGTTATTCCTACGTCAACCCGTACTGGACGACCGATGGTATCAGCCGCGGGTTTGGTGCCTACTTCCGCGAGACCGACGCCAGCGAGGCCAACCTGTCCGAATACAACACGGACACACGCGGGCTTGATGTCAACTTCGGCGTGCCGGTCAACGAGTACGACACCATACGATTCGGTGCCGGCTATCGCGGCCTGGACCTGACCTCGACGGCCTTGTCGCCGCGTTACGTGACTGACTTCGAGAACAACTATGGCAACAGTTTCGGTGACCTGGTCGTATCGGCCAGCTGGCGCCGCGACTCGCGCAACAAGACACTGTTTCCGGACAAGGGTAGCCTGCAGGGTATTTCCCTGGAAAGTACCATCCCGGGTTCGGGGCTCGAGTACTACAAGCTGGATTACAACCAGCAGCAGTTTATTCAGCTGACCAGTGACCTGACGCTTGGTCTGAAGGCGCGACTGGCCTATGGCGACGGTTACGGTGATTTTGATGTAATGCCGTTCTTCGAGAACTTTTTCGCCGGCGGTATCCGCTCGGTGCGTGGTTTCGAGGACAATACGCTGGGACCGACAGATGAATTCGGCGAAGCGATCGGCGGGTCGTTCCTGACGGTTTTCAATGCCGAAATCATATTCCCGATACCGTTCATGGAGAAAAGCAACGCGACACGCCTGAGTGCTTTCCTCGATATCGGTAATGTCTACAGTGATATAAATACGTTCGATGCGGGTGAACTGCGTTACTCGGCCGGCCTGGCGGGTGTCTGGGCATCGCCGCTCGGCCCGATCTCGGTCAGTTTTGGCTTCCCGCTGAATGCGAAGAGTACCGACGAAGAGCAGAAATTCCAGTTCACGGTCGGAACCTTTTTCTGAGAACGGCTGGGCCCGGTTAGTATAAACGGGTATATGATTAAAGCCTGTAAGAGCTGATGGCCTGTCTATCCGCTTGTGATGTAAAACGGAGTTATCTGGAAAATTCGGAGAATTGATGTGAAAACGCATATGCAATCTGTAGTTGGAATGGTTCTTGTCGCTGCGATGTTTGTCATGCCTGTCGCCGCTTTTGCAGAGATGAAAATCGGCTTCGTTGACCTGGCCAAACTGAGTGAAAGCGCACCGCAAATCAAGGCGGCCCAGAGCAAGATCGATGCGGAATTTTCATCGCGTGAACAGGAACTCATTAACCTGCAACGCAAACTGGGCAAACAGGAAGAGAAACTGACGAAAGACGGCGCCGTCATGAGCGATAGCGAACGCAGTTCGCTGGAGCGGGATATTCTCAGCAAGCGCCGCGATCTCAAGCGATCGCAGGATGAATTTCGCGATGACCTGAATATCAGGAAAAACGAGATGCTGCGCCAGGTTAATATCGAGATCGGCGAGATCATCGAGAACTTCGCCAGGTCAGAAAACTATGACCTGATCATGGCGCAGGGCGTCATGTTTGCCAGCGAACGCGTGGATATCACCGACCTGATATTGAAAAAGCTGTCGGCCGGCAGGTAGCAAACCGCTCACGTACGGAGACGCGTGATGGCACTGACGCTCGGCACGCTGGCTGATGAAATAGGCGGCACGTTGCAAAACGGCGATCCTGCCAGCGTGGTGGCGTCAGTCGCAACGCTGCAGCATGCCG
>JAOULY010000253.1 GCA_029881775.1 Gammaproteobacteria bacterium | reverse complement strand
ATGCGCCCATGGGGGTGGCGTTCATCCCTGACAAGGCATTGGACGGTCAGCTGGGTGGCAACGCCATTGTGGCGCTGAAGGGCTCGTGGGGGACCAAACCCGGTGGCGGCATGTTTGGCAGCAAGGCAAGCCGGCGTCATCCCGCCCTGATGATGGTCAGGTTCCGGGACGGACAGGCGCTTGATGTAACGGAGTTCGTCAGTGGCTTCCAGCGCGCCGATGGCGAACGCCTGGCAAGACCGGTCGGCGTTGCGTTCGGGCCGGACGGTGCGCTGTATTTCACCAGCGACACGCATCTGACCGGCCTGTTCCGCCTGCGTGTCCGGGCTGCAGAGGAACGGCCAGTTGAGGCTCAACAGGAACCATGAGGTTGGTATGCAGGCCGGAAGAACCAGCGCGCGGTTTCCTGGCCTGCGCCGATTTCGGCAAGGATGCCGTACGTGCGCCGGTCCATGTTGATTGCTTGGGCTTTCTGGTGTGTATCGAGAACCGGTCGTGCCATGACGCTATCCCGGGGAGCTGGCGTGTTACCTGCTGCATCCTGTAGCAAACAAGATTAACGGTAACCGTCGGCGCTTCCTTATTCAGGCATCGGCGAACAGGCTTTCGACGAAATAATCAGGCTGGTTGGCGTATATCCGCGCAGACAGTCGCAAGGCGGCAGACAGCAGCGAAATACGGCGCGTCTCGGCAAGACTGCATAACAGCTCGGCCTGTACACGGTTACAGCAAAGTCCCGGCTTTTTCCGCAGGGTATCGATCAGCACGGACATATCGTTGTCGTCGCCGAGTAATTCACCCAGCTCGTCGAGCTCCTCGACGACTGCATGCATGGACTCCGGCATGCGCTTCTTGAGCATGCGCATCTGGTACCACAGGTACTTCGCCTGGCGGCGCAGTGCGTGACTGTTCTCGGTATTCGGATCTTCATCCAGCATGTGATGCAGTTTTCGGCCACGCACGTATACGTCGCGTACAGCAGACCTGATCATGGCGTTCGTTACCTTGACCCCGGCCTTTCTGTCGATCTTCATTTCGAGACGTATGAAGGCCGACTCCAGTTCGCTGGCATTGTGTTGCTCCTGGAACGCGGCCATAGACTGGACATGCCGGCTCTGCAGCGCCTGCCGGACCGGCAGCAGTTCAGCGGTGTTGAGGAACGGACGGTAATGATCTGCCAGGCAATCGAACGTATCCACCAGCACGGCACTGTCGCGCGTACCACTGATCTCACGCGCGAAATCACGCAGTGCGCGGTCCCTGCGTTTGAAGGCCGCAGCTTTCATACCCGGTTCGCTGAAACGCAACACGGCACGCATTTTCTTGATGCATTTGCGCAACTCATGCACCAGCGTATCCGGATCGAGTGACTCATCGTTGATAATCCGTATAACCCGCGCCCGCAGCTCGAGATTGATACGCGCGACTGCCGCAGCGGGTGACTCGCGTTTTTTCAGGTAGAACCTCATATTTATCCTGTCATCCTGCCTTCACATCGATATACCGATATATATCGACACTTTTTGGTATTTTTATAGCGACTCAAACGGATAATGCCTGCACGGCTACTTGTCCTCGTCTTCAAGCTGTTTGCGCAGCTCCTCGAAATGCCTGCGCTCGTCCTCGTGCACCTCGGGGTAGTGCATGTCCAGCGACTGCATGGCACGCACCACGATATCCGCAACGGTCATGCGCATATAGGATTTACTGTCTGCCGGAATGGCATACCAGGGCGCCCAGGGTCGGGAGGTCTCGCGCACGGCATCCTCGAATGCCTGCATGTAGTCATCCCAGAAACCGCGCTCGCGCATGTCGCCGGTGGAGAACTTCCAGTTCTTCTCCGGTTCATTGAGCCGGTCCAGGAATCGCTGGCGCTGCGCGTCGCGCGACACGTTCAGCCAGAACTTGAGTATCACCGTCCCGTTCGCGGCAAGGTGTTTCTCATGCTCGCGAATCGACTCGTAGCGTGACTTCCAGATTGCATCGGTATCCACGTGCGCGGGCAGCTGTTGCCCGCCCAGGTATTCCGGGTGCACACGGACTACCAGTACTTCTTCGTAGTAACTGCGGTTGAAAATACCGATACGGCCACGTTCCGGCAGGCGCCGACTGGTACGCCACAGGAAATCATGGTCCAGCTCTTCGGCCGACGGCTGCTTGAACGAGAACACCTGGCAACCGGCCGGGTTGACGCCCTGCAGGATGGAACGAATGGTGCTGTCCTTGCCGGCCGCGTCCATGCCCTGGAAAACCAGCAGCATCGAATGGCGGTCGTGGGCGTAGAAAATACGCTGCAGTTGGTCCAGCTCCGCGACCCGCTCGGCGAGGATCTCACGGCGCGCCTGCTTGTCCGGCGCATCGCCGGGTCGTTTTGTACTGACATCCTTGCGCCTGAATGACCCGTCAAACGGCACACGCCAGGGACTTTCCGGTGATTCATACATAGCCTGTTCCTGTCACTGTAACCAGACAGTCACGCTACCACATATCGCCATGCCGCTCATCAAAACACGGGATCAGCCAGCACCTGCCTGCAGCACCGGAACCGGTACCCGGCCCCTGTTTACGCCTGTTAGCGGTTCGCGTTCATTCTGTTTTTCTACTGAACAAATTGCCGATACTGTCCAGTGGCAACGGGAACACGATGGTGGAACTCTTCTCGCCGGCGATTTCGGTCAGCGTCTGCAGGTAGCGCAACTGCAGTGACTGCGGCTGCTGGTTGAGCGTCTTCGCGGCCTCGACCAGCTTCTCGGCGGCCTGCATCTCGCCTTCGGCGTGGATGACCTTGGCACGCCGTTCGCGCTCGGCCTCCGCCTGCCGCGCAATGGCGCGCACCATGCTTTCATCGATATCAACATGCTTGATCTCGACGTTGGCCACCTTGATACCCCAGGCATCGGTTTGCTGATCGAGCAGTGCCTGGATGTCCTTGTTCAGCTTGTCACGTTCGGCCAGCATGTCATCCAGTTCATGTTGCCCCAGCACCGAGCGCAGCGTGGTCTGCGCCAGCTGACTGGTCGCGGCCAGGTAGTCCTCCACCTGGATGATCGCCTTCTGCGGATCGATCACGCGAAAATAAATCACCGCGTTGACCTTGACCGACACGTTGTCCCGCGAGATGACATCCTGGCTGGGCACGTCCATGACCACGGTGCGCAAATCCACCTTGACCATCTGCTGGATGAACGGGACGACGATGATGAGACCCGGCCCCTTGACCTTCCAGAAGCGCCCGAGCGTGAATATCACGCCACGCTCGTACTCGCGCAAAATCCTGAACGTGTATAACAGCAGTGCGACAAACAGCAGCACACCAACAAAAGCACTCGAGATAGCCATGTCAAACCTCCTGACTGATCGGCTGCACCTTTAATACGAGTCCGTCGACGGCAACCACCCGCACCCGGTCGCCGCCCTGCAGCGGGACGGCCGATTCCGCCTTCCACACCTCGCCATGAATACGGATCCGGCCGTTGCGCTCGAAAGCGTCGATTACCTCGCCCGTCATGTTCAGCATTTCCTCTTCTCCGCTGACCACGGGGCGCTTGCGCGCCTTGATGGCCGCACCGACAACAAACAGGAAAAAGCCGGCACTGACCAGTGCCAGCCCGCCGACCAGCGGCAGGGATACCGCGTAACCCGGACCCGCCTTGTCGAACAGGATGATGGAGCCGGTGACGAAGGCGATCACGCCACCGAAGCCGAGCGCGCCGAAGCTCGGCACAATCGCCTCGGCCAGCATGAAAATAATCCCCAGCGCCACCAGCGCGAGCCCGGCGTAATTGACCGGCAAGACCTGGAAGGCATACAGCGCGAGCAGCAGGCTGATGG
>JAOULY010000252.1 GCA_029881775.1 Gammaproteobacteria bacterium | reverse complement strand
CCGGCCATGAGGCCGGCGAGGGCGCCGGTTAGCAGGTAGGCGAAGAGTTCCATTCAGGATGATTATGTCGCGCGAAGGCGCCAGGACGCAAAAGACACGTCTGCCACAGAGTGCCCAGAGGTCACAGAGAAATATTGCTGATCATATAATGGATGATACGGAGATTGGTTAGACAGGCTCGCGCCAAGGCGCAAAGACGCAAAGACGCAAAGGTGCAAAGGTGCAAAGGTGCAAAGGTGCAAAGAGAAAACCTGCCACAGAGAGCACAGAATACACAGAGAATAAATTAAATTATATTAGCTCCGTCTTGACCAGACATCCGGCATCAGATCAGGTCCAACCTGGCGCTCTACTGCAGGCCCGGGTTCAGCCAACGCCCGTCATTTAAAGAAACAGCGTAGTTCCGCAACCGTAGCCCGGATGGAGTGAAACGTAATCCGGGAGCGTCTCCCCGGATTCCACTGCGTTGCATCCGGGCTACGGCACTCCCGTCATTTAAGAAACACCGTAGGGTGCGCCGTGCGCACCGGGGAATACATACAGCAGCGACTGGTGCGCACGGCGCACCCTACGGCACCGCGCGTCTTGGTTGGGTCGTTTTTTTGTATTCATGACATATCTATATGACGGTTAGCTGAACGACCGGGTTGAGCTAACCCGGATATCCAGCTGAAACTGTCTGCCAGATCTGCTCTGAACGACTACAGATCAACCGACCACTCACGGCAGGATATGGATTTACGAACTTTTCTCTGCACAATCCGTGCAGCGGGACAGGGTCGGATCGATATTCAATCGACGTGTGTCGATCGCCTCGCCACATACAAAACACTCACCAAATTCATTTGATTCAATGCGTTGCAAGGCGCCCTCGATCTTTATCAACTGCAGTTGCCGCCGACGCGCCGTCTCCAGCGCCATTTGCTGACCCTGCAAGGCATCCATGCGCGACAACCGCCCGACCCTGGCCTGGTCCAGCTCGACCGTCTCACCACTCTCCCGGGACGCGTCCTCCAGCACCCGCAACTCCGCTCTCATCTGCAGCAGCGCAAGCCTGTATCGTTCAATCTCCGTATCATCCATCATATGCCCAGCATTATTCCTCTGTGACCTCTGTGCGCTCTGTGGCAGATGTGTCTTTCTACTGCAATAGCTACCGGCCATGGCTATTTATATCCCCTCTCCCTAACCCTCTCCCGGAGGGAGAGGGGATAAAAAATTCTCTGTGTATTCTGTGTTCTCTGTGGCAGGTTTTCGCTTTGCGACTTTGCGCGACCCTCACTTAATCCAAACAGTCTTGGCATTGACGAATTCGCGAATACCGTGCCTGGACAGCTCACGCCCGTAACCGGAGTTCTTGATACCGCCAAACGGCAGGCGCGGATCGCTCTTCACCAGTCCGTTGACGAACGCACAGCCGCATTCAAGCTGCCGTGCAATACGCTCGCCCCGCCCGGCATCCTGCGTCCAGACACTGCCGCCGAGACCGAAATCGGAGTCATTGGCGATGCGCACCGCATCCTGCTCGTCCGTGGCACGAATAACGCTGGCGACCGGCCCGAATAATTCCTCGTGGTAGGCCAGCACCCCCGGCTTTACGTGGTCGATGATAGACGGCTGGTAATAGGCGCCGTCCCCGCCCTCCGGGCTGCAACCGGTAATCGCCTTTGCGCCCTGCGCAATACTCTCAATCACCTGGCGATGCAGTTCATCACGCAGATCGAACCGTGCCATGGGGCCAAGCCGGTTGCGCTCATCCAGCGGATCACCCATGGTCAGCGCTTCCACGGCCAGCCTGAACCGGCGCACGAATTCATCCGCAATCGCCTCGACCACGATAAAGCGCTTGGCCGCGATGCAGCTCTGCCCGGTGTTCAGGAACCGCGAGGTAACCGCCACCTCGACGGCCTGGTCGAGATCCGCATCCTCCAGCACGATGAACGGGTCGGAGCCGCCCAGCTCCAGTACGGTCTTCTTTATATGCGCGCCCGCCGCAGCGGCCACCTGGCGGCCGGCCGGCTCGCTACCGGTCAGCGTCACGGCATGTACCCGCGGGTCCTCGATCACACCGGCCACGCGCGATGACGGCAACATCAGTGTGGAAAACACATACTCGGGGAACCCGGCCTGCTCGAACAGTGACTGGATGGCCAGCGCGCACTGCGGAACATTGGATGCATGCTTCAGCAGGCAGGTATTGCCGGCCACCAGCGCCGGTGCGGCAAAGCGGAATACCTGCCAGAACGGGAAGTTCCACGGCATGATCGCCAGTACCGTGCCCAGCGGCTGGTAGCAGACAAGACTGCGGCTCGCATCCGACTCAATCAGCTCGTCGGCGAGAAACGCGGGGCCGTGTTCAGCGTAAAATTCACAACCCGACGCCGACTTTTCCACCTCGGCACGCGCCTCGCGGATGGGTTTGCCCATTTCAAGCGTCATCAACCGGGCATAGTGTTCCAGGTTGTCGCGCAATACACGCGCCGCGCCGGCAACGAGATCACAACGCGCAGCGATATCGCGTGCCCGCCACTCGACACCGGCCGCCTGCGCGCCGGACAGCGTGATTGACAGCGCTGGCGCTGTCATGGCATGACAGACATCTTCAGAATGGCCGGTGGCCGGGTTAGTTGTCTTGAAGTCCACAGATGTCTCCTGTTTTGTTGCGTCGTTTTCTGTAACTATAGCGAATATGCAATATGCCCGCTTATTCGCACTGTGCATCCTTTGCCTGACCGGACTTCAGCACACCGCGGCCAGCGCGGAGGACGACCCGCTGCTGGAACAACGCACCGTTTCCTCGCGGCGCTGGATGCGCTGGAGCAGAACAGGACCGCCGGGTTCAGTCAACTCGCCGATGGACTGAAGGATTACCCGCTGCACCCCTACCTGGAATACCGCGCCTTGCACAATCGCCTGGACCAGGCCGAACACAAGGAGGTTGCCGAATTTATCGACCGTTACCGGGATGAACCCGTCGGTATCCGCATGCGCCGTGCCTGGCTGTACATACTGGCAAAACAGGGTAACTGGCCTGCCTTCCTGTCCACCTACGAGGGTGATCAGCCGACACGCCTGCAGTGTTATCAGCTGAAAGCACGGCTGAAGACGGGTGATACCGACAACCTGGTCGAGGATGCGCTGCGCCTGTGGACAGTCGGCCGCTCACAGGACAAGGCCTGCGATGATATCTTCATGTATCTGGACAGAAAAAATGCGCTGACCCACGAGCGTGTCTGGGCGCGCATCCGGCTGGCGATGCAGGCCGGGCAGCCATCACTGGCCACATACCTGGCGAAGCGCCTGCCCGCCGCCGACCGGCAGTGGGTGACTGCCTGGAGTGACGCCCGCAGCAAACCCGCCAGCATGCTTTCGTCAAAACAGCTGGCCGCCGATGTACCGCAAGCCCGCGAAATTGTGCTTTATGCAATCGAGCGTATCGCGCGCAGCAACCTGGACGAGGCGCAGGAAAAGTGGCCCGGGATAAAGTCACGCTATACTTTTGAACCCGGTGAGATCGCCGCGCTCGAGCGCAGTATGGCCTTGCGCGCCGCCTGGCAACGCCATGCAAGGGCGCACGAATGGCTGCTGGCCGTTGCCGATGACGCCGTCGATGAAGAGGTACGTGAATGGCGTGCACGCACCGCGATCGCGGCCGGCCTGTGGGACACCTTGCTCAGTCACATCCATGCCATGCCGCCGGCAGAAGCACAGCGCGAGGAATGGCGTTACTGGGAAGCGCGCGCCTACCACGAGATTGGCGCCACGCTGCAGGCGACCGACCGTTTCGCCAGGCTCGCACGGGAGCGCGACTACCATGGCTTCCTGGCCGCCGACGTGCTGGCGTGGCCCTACGAGATGGGCAATCGGCCCCTGC
>JAOULY010000251.1 GCA_029881775.1 Gammaproteobacteria bacterium | reverse complement strand
GGCATGGATGGTGCGCACGGCGCACCCTACGGTTCGGTGTGTCGGGTTGCGTAGGGTGCACTCTGTGCACCATTTACCCGCCTGCCATGGATGGTGCGCATGGCGCACCCTACGGTTTGGTGTGTGGGGTGTCTTTCGTGCACCATTTGCGCGCCTGCCATGGATGGTGCGCATGGCGCACCCTACCGTTTGGTTGCGTAGGGTGCACTCTGTGCACCATTTGCGTGTCTGCATGATCTGGTGCACGGAGTGCACCCTACGGTAATTTGGGCGGTAAATTGCCATGTTTTGTATTGGGAACAATCTGTTATGGAGGTCTGGCCCGCCGGGTATCCTGCGCCGGGTATTGGTCGCCTGGTGTTAATCAAGCGCAGGCGCGATCTGCCGATAGAAATTTCTGTGAAGGACAGGATTTCAATGAATTAACAGGCGATGACCACATGATCAGTAACCTGAAGGACGCATGGCAGGCCTCGGCATTTCATTCCGAAGAGCTGGCGGTGTTCGCGCGCAACGCAACGCTGAATGAGACGCGTCATGGCCTGGTGATGCTGAGTATGGTGTTGCTGGTCATATTCGCCTCGGGCGCCACGTTGTTCCACTTTTTCAGTTTCTCGAGTTACACGGTCTACACCACCTGCCTGCTGGCGGTGCTGGCCGCGCATGTCATGATATCCGCCAATGCGGCGCGTGATGCACGTGCGCTCTACCTGCTGGGTACGACGCTGATCATGATCAGTGGCACGGCCTTCGTGCTGCTGGCGCAACGCGCCGGCGACTTCAACCAGGTACTGTTCGCCAGCGTGGCGTTACTCTTTATGGTTGCCCCGCTGGTACCCTGGGGCCTGCGCGAGGCGATGCTGGTGACCGGCCTGGTCTATGGCACATTCACCCTGTCGACCCTGACATCGATCAAGCAGTTCGATAACGAAACACTGTGGTCCCTGCAGTTCATTATGGTCAGCGCCGGCCTGATCAGCCTGATGCTGGTGGCGCGCAATACCTGCATCCGCAAGGATGATATCCGCACGCGCTACGATCTCGAGCAGGCCAATCGAAAGATGCTGTACCTGTCCAACAAGGACCCGCTGACCGGTGCGTGGAACCGGCGCTTCCTCAAGAATATGTTTGATCGCTTTACCGTCGGTCGTCATCTGCGGAGCGAGCCGTATCATTTCGCCTATGTCGATGTCGATGACTTCAAGCCGATGAACGACACCTGCGGACATGACTACGGTGATGAAGTGTTGCGTACACTCTCGACAGTGTTCACTGAAGCAGTCGGCGATGACGGCTACTTCGTGCGGATGGGCGGTGACGAATTTGCCATGCTGTTCAGCGCCGATGATCCGCAGTCTTTGCTGGATTCCGCCTGGCAGACGTTCAATGCATCCATGCCGCCACGGCGTGATTGCACGGTACTGCCGGTGGGCCTCAGTATCGGGCTGGTCACGGCGCAGCCAGGCCAGACCCTGACGCTGGGTGAGGTGTCGCGCGAGGCCGACCACGTGCTCTACCAGGCCAAGGACCGCAAGGAATCGTTCCGCAATGTGGTGAACATCGTCACCGCTGAACTGGGCGCCGGCGTCGAGCGCCAGGAATCCGTCATTTAACACCGCTGTTGCTGCCCTGAACGGCCTGTTCGGCCGGTTTTCATTTATCTCCGTCACCTCAAGTCAGGGCCGATTCCGGCCGACTATCTGTCTATAAATATCTTTTTGAACAAGGGTCTTGGCGGGTCACCCGGGTGACCCCTGAATGATGAATATGAGCGCACTTGCGAAAATCGTTGAACGGTTTACACCGGATGTCACGCGTCGGCGCATCGGGCCGATCGGGCTGGAGTGTGCGCTGCATGCCATGCACATGGTGCAGCTGGAAACCGGCCGTGACGGGCGGGTGGTGGTGCGCGCACGCGCGTCCTACCCGTATGACTGTTCGCTGGACGATTTGCTTGCCTCGCCGGCGCGTATGAAAGAGATGGTCAAACGCGCGTTGCGTGAACATAACTTCTACGGGCGTAACGTCGTCACGACGCTGCCGTCGACTGATTTGCAGATTATGCCGGTCACCTATCACGTGGCGTCCGGTGAATCGGCCGAAGCGGCACTGGTGAATGTCATGGCGGAGCGCCTCGATGGCGACTTTTCCGACTACGTGGTTGATTACACGCCGGTGCGCACCGAAGAGCGCGGCGGTGAACAGCTGGCCATCGTGGCCGTGGCGCGACGCGATGTTGTGATTGATTTCCTCGAGACGCTACGCAAGTGCGGCCTGCACACCGAACATCTTGAAGTCGGTCCGACCGCGATTCGCCGACTGGTCTGCGCGATGAGCGACAGTGCCCGCCATGAGAATGTCATGGCCATCAACTTCGGTCGTAATTCGAGCTACATCACGGTGGTATCGGGCGCGCGCCTGTTATTCGACCAGGCCATCCAGTTTGGCGAAACCGCACTGGTTAAACGTATCGCCGCACAACTTGAAATGCCGGAAGAGGCGGTGATCGGGCTGGTGCAGCAACACAGTCTGTTGCCAGGCAACGACTCGGGCAGTGCACAGTCACGTGAAATTTCCGAAACCCTGGCGCAGATCGTCAAGCCGGAGTTCCTGCGGCTGGTGGAAGAGATAAACCGTACATTGATCTACACGGCATCACAGACACACGGCAAACAAATTTCGCGTATTTATATCCTTGGCAGCCTGGCGCGCTGGCCAGGCACCGACCAGGTGCTGAAAAGCCTGGTGGAACTGGACGTGAAGACCATTCCGGATCCGCTCAAGCCGTTTTTCACGGCCGGCAAGCGTCTTGAAAACGTGGGTGAACCTGCGCCGGAGATTGCCGTGGCGACCGGCCTGGCACTGAACGGGATGTTGGTGAATGACTGAGATAGACCTTGTTCCCGGTGATTACCGGCACCTGACCTGGTTGCGGGGCAGGGCACGTGCCGCCGTGACCGTTATCCTGGCGGCAGTATTTTTATCTGTTGCCATCTATGCGGGGTTGCGCGTCTGGTCAGTCAGTATGGATCGCCAGATCGCCGCGCTGCAGAAGAAACAGGCCATTACCAACCAGCAGCGCGAGGCGCTGACAAAGATGGATATTCACAAGTCCGCCCTGCAACGCAAGCTGGAGTTGCTGACCGGCCTGCGCGGTGGCGCCGAGGCGGTGCAAATGTTCGTCACCATCGACCGTGCGATGCAGGACGACGAGGTCTGGTTCCTTGACTGGGATTTCCAGCGTGCCGGGACGACCGTGAAGAACACCCCGGAGACGACCAGCAACGGCTATTTCATTCTCATTCCTGCAGAAAACGGCAAGGCCAGTAGTGAGGCCTGGAAAATAGAAACGCATATGACGTTCAGGGGGCAGGCGCGTGATCATTCCGCGCTGTCGGGTTTTGTGCGTAGACTTTACCGCCAGCCGGCTATCCAGGATGTACGCATCCTGGACACCACGCGCAAGGCAAATGGCAATGTGGTCGATTTCCGCCTGGCCGTTACGGTCGACAGTGCGGGGGGTGCGGGCTGATGAACAAGCTGCTCATGGAAACGGAACAGCGCACCATCATGTTGGTGCTGGTGTCCGTGTCCTTGCTGGTTATTGCCGCACTCGGCAGCTATGTCATATGGCCGGAGTACCGTGATTTCAGGAAATCAATGAATACGCTTTCGGTATTGCGTGATGTCACATCGCGGGGCGATAACCTTGCGGAGGAAATGAACGTATTGAAAACCTCGGTCGAGCGCCTCGATCATGAACTGCACGGCGACATGGTCAATACGCCGGCAAACGAGATGGAGTCGTTCATCGTCGGTCGCCTGCAAACCATCTCCTGGAGCAACAATATCGAGCTGTTGCGGGTAACACCCGGCAATGGCACTAACGT
>JAOULY010000250.1 GCA_029881775.1 Gammaproteobacteria bacterium | reverse complement strand
GGGCCGGTATTCTTCAGGATATCCGTGAAGCGGATCGGGTAGTAGAAAAACTTCCCGTCGTAATAGATCCGGCTGATGCGATCCACCATGACAATCTCGCCTTCCATCAGGTGCCGGAACCAGTTATTCAGGTCCTCATTCTTGGAAAACCAGCGATGTCCGCCAAGATCAAAACGGTAGCCGTCATCCTCGATCGTCCGGCATAGACCGCCGACGTAGCCATTCTTTTCGAGCACAGTCACCTTGCCGCCTTTTGTCGCGACCTCGTGGCCCGTGGCCAGCCCGCCCGGGCCGCCGCCGAGGATGATCACATGTTCCGGCCGGGAACTCATAGCGGATTCCTGCCACGGTAGAGCGCAACCGTGTTATGTATCCAGCTAAACAACCGGCAAATCAAATATACGACACAGAACAGTTCGGCAGCCCCTATTAATCCACCGGCTATGCTGACGCTGTAACCTGGCAGGTACTGTGCAAGCAGTATTGCATGGACACTTTCTTCGGCCGTACCGCGGAACACCAGCCAGCTAGTGGTAATGAACAGCCCTCCGGCAATAATCGTGCCCAGTGCCAGGCCAAGATAGTTACCATCAAAACGCAGCGTCACCCCCATCAGGTCATCCTTGCTACGGCCACTCTGAAGATATTCCTGCACCTGGGAGGGAATACTGCGCGCATAAATACGGTAGAACATGGCGGCAAGCAGGGCCCCTATCAGCGCACCCCAGAACAGGCCGATCCATGCGCCGCTATGACTGACACTGTAGCCGGGCAGAAAGACCCCCAGCAGGTTCAGATACTGGCCAGGCTGCGGCAAGCCGCGATAGAGCGAGAGGTACGTGAGCACAAACATCGCCAGCCCGCTTATGCAGCCGAATACGCCGGCCAGCAGCAGGGTATTCAGCTTAATTGCAGCGTGTAAAAGTTTTTCGTTGAGTTGATCGGGCTCGTCATTGCCTGGCTCGAGGAATGCATTATTTGTCATAAACCAATATATCCGTCAGCTAATCAGCCATCAGTCTCCACCACGCCGAGCGGACAACAATCATCACGACATAGAGATAATGGGTCATGTTCCACAGCAGTGCGAGAACAAACCCTACTACTGCACCCAGCAACCATGCATAGACCCCACCGAGCGCACCACCCATCCAACTGACCTGATATCCTGGCAGGTAAATACCCAAAAGTTCCAGGTGCCCTCCAATCTCCCCATCAGGTGGCGCACCTTTTATCAGCAGCACAGCCGTTACCGTCATCAGTATCAGCGCCCATACCGTTCCCACGGCGACCGCCAGGGCAACCGGGTCCATTTTGGCGAATGCCGCCATCAGGATGGCCTTGTCTGTATCAGCTTTGCTTGTCATCAGGCATGCCTCCCGCCGACCTGGTATCAGTCACCGGTCGACCCGGAGAGGAGTGTATCGAAATATTCAATGGTCTTCTTTAAGCCTTCATCCAGTTTCACAACCGGCTCCCAATCCAGTTGTTCTTTTGCCACGCTGATATCCGGGCAGCGGCGCGTCGGGTCATCACTGGGCAGGGGCTTGAATACCAGTTCCGAGCGCGAACCGGTCATGTCGATTGCCTTCTGCGCCAGTTCTAGGATAGTAAATTCACCCGGGTTACCAAGATTCACAGGCCCGGTAAATCCATCCGGACTATCCATCAGCTTGATGAAGCCGTTGATCATATCATCGACATAACAGAAGGAGCGGGTCTGTTCCCCCTTGCCGTAGATGGTAATCGGCTTGTTTTCCAATGCCTGAACGATAAAATTCGACACAACCCTGCCATCACTTGGATGCATATAGGGGCCATAAGTATTGAATATTCGCGCGACCTTGATACCGAGCTTATGTTGCCTGAAATAGTCGAAAAACAGGGTTTCCGCGCAACGCTTGCCTTCATCATAGCAGGAGCGCACCCCGACGGGGTTGACGTTACCCCAGTACCCCTCGACCTGCGGGTGTATCTCGGGATCACCATAAACTTCGCTGGTTGATGCCTGGAGAATTTTCGCCCCGATCCGCTTGGCCAACCCCAGCATGTTAATAGCCCCGTGCACGCTGGTCTTGGTGGTCTGCACGGGGTCATGCTGATAGTGAATCGGACTGGCCGGGCAAGCCAGGTTGTAGATCTCATCGACTTCCACATACAAGGGAAAACAGACGTCATGTCTGTTTACCTCAAAGTAGGGGTTATCCATGAATTCGACGATATTGCGTTTACTGCCCGTGAAGAAGTTATCAACACAGAGGACGTCATGGCCATCACTGAGCAGTCGTTCGCAAAGATGTCTGCCCAGAAATCCTGCACCGCCTGTAACCAGTATCCTTTTCAAAGCATTAAATCTCCTGATAGTACTTAAATATATACAGCGCTCGTCAGTACCGGTCCAGCCAGGTACTGTTTAACAGAGACTTTACTCGTCCTTAAGGCTATATTTCAACAGTCGCACAGAGTCATGACAGCCTAAATCTTAATATTTTCAGGCTGGCTTGAGGATGATGGTACATGCAACAGCAATTTTTTATTACTCATACCTTTATCCACAGGTCCCCCGCCTGATTCACCGTCCATTTCAAATAATAACTAGAGCAGCCCCCTACAGGAGTAATACTCATGTGACTTCCAGATACAATCTTTGACAAGCACATTAATATACAACGATGTAACACTAACTTGCATCAATCTGGTAAACGTAAAAGTCATTGTTCTCGAAAATCGTGGATAACCTGCCCTCGTAATGTGTTATCCATCCAGACATATAGTCATCCTCTATTGCAATACCTGCACTTCTTTTCTGCAACACGATGTGTGTTGCACCGATCTCTACAATATACTCCCAGAGATCGTCCGGATTATCCGGCCAATGGTGGATAGTGGAACGCCTACCACTAAACAACGAAAGTATTCTTGGTTCGCGGAATACTATCAGACTATCCTCTGGAGTTTTCTGGCGAACAAAATTAAACATCTCAACGCTCTCTTTTTTCTCAACTCCATTTGCCAGGTTCCCAAAGTTGAGTGAGTTATACTTGACTACATATGAAAACATTACAGTTAGTAGAACACCCGCCTGCAAGATTCCACCCAGTGTTACACTGGCCCTCCCTGGCAAAGTTAGCCGGGCACTTAAGTGCTCAACACCCTGTAGTATATAAATAAAATAAAGGGGCACTAACGGCAGCAAGTATCTGTTTTGCCTGAATGGCACCAGTAACAGGACGATAACGTACACAACAAGAAAATAATCGCCCGAATAAGGCTTTTTCAGCACCACACCTATAAAACCAACAATGGCCAGGACTCCCATTGCGAGGTATATGACTTTTTCTACTGTTACATTTATACCACCGCCCCAGTATGAGGACGCAACGTTATGATAATAAGCCACATTACTAAACATTCTTGACCATACATCACCTATGATTTTTCCCAGGTTGGGCCCTGATACTTCAGGCTCTGCTGCGGTATCAATAGTTGCACTATCGATATGATCGTCCTGCTTCAGAGTCAGACCGTCCATGTATAAATGCAAATAGGATTGGTCGGAATGAAGATATGTATTTTGCGCAAAGTAAAGCCCTGCAAAAACCAGTATACATATCATAGTCGAACGACTGATCGCCCTGCACCTGGTCAGGTCTGACATTATGAGCGCAGGTATCAACAACAATCCAAGGCTTCTTGTTCCATAGGAAAGATATGCAAGCAAACCAATACAAACGCCACGAGAAATAATTTTTTGTATTGTATTTCCAGAAAAAGTACGCGCGTCTATAAACAGTATTGCCGCATAGGTAAACAACATAAATAAAAAATCGGGAAGTATCTGATCCTTGAAAATCCATACCCAGGGACTAAAAGCAACCGCCACGACAACAGC
>JAOULY010000249.1 GCA_029881775.1 Gammaproteobacteria bacterium | reverse complement strand
CGTTATTGCCGCCATCGCCCTTCACGAAGGCATCGAGCTGTTCCTTGATGCGCACAATATCCTCGCGCACCGTCCCCGAAACCGTTTGCAGCAACTCTTCACTGCACCCGGACAAGCCGCCATCATCCACGGATGATTCATTGGCAGGCAGCTTGTCGAGCTTGTAGGTCGACCTGATTTCCGACAGCCGCGGCGACTGCGCATCGGACGTGTGCAGATGAAACAGCAGATTCTTCAACAGGTCATCGGTAATCACATCCACGAACACCGATTCGCCGTGATCCATAAGGCGTTTTATCTGCCGGTCAATCTGGCCGAAATGGCGCTTGATCGCCGGCGTGACTTCAAGTTTCCCGTCCCTCAGCGCCTCGGCAACACCGGCACTGACCCACCACAGGCGCGCGACCGGCTCACTCGCGGAATTTTTTTGCAACTGTTCGAGCACGCTGACGATTGTCTGCAGGCCTGCCCCGTTCTCACCGTTGCGGTACCAGTCCAGCAACCCGCCCTGGAAACGCACCCGTGCCGACTTCGCCGTCAGCACGACATCATGCTGCGAATGATCTGCACGCACGTCGAAAACAGATGCCGGCACACGCACGGACAGGTCCGGCGAGAATACGGCACCTTCTTCCAGCGGCGCTACACCACGACTGGCGCGCAGGCTGTTTACCAGCGGAAACAGCGCGGCGGGGTTATCAGTTCGTCCGGACTTCAGGCTGTACAGGTACTCCGGCAATTCCAGCAGGCCCTGCATCAACAATTCGAGTGACATTTCAGGCTCGTCAATCGAATCAAGCAACAGGTCCGCAATCACCTCTTCCATTTCACCGGTCAGGATGTCCGCACTCTTCAGGTCGACCATCTTGAGCGGACCACGCGCCTCGTGCAATTGCGCAACACAGCCCTGCAGGGATTCCTTGCCATTGCTGGTAGCGTATTCTTCGAGATGATGACGTGCCTGTTTCAGGGTTGCGGCCAGCTCCTGGCGTACCCAGCTCAGTGCGTTGTAATCAATTGCTTCGCGCATAATTTATCCTTAAAACTACTACCCTGTTGCTGTGCTACCGGTTCGTTATATAACGAACGCGCTCCTACTGCGGCAGCTTGAAGCCTGCCACAGATGTATCGAGATCCTGCGCAAGGCGGGATATATCGGCAATTGATCGCGAGGTTTTCTCGGCGCCTTCGGTTGCCTGGGTCGTAAGTTTCTGAATTGCGCTCATCGTGGTCGTCAGCTCAGCCGCGGAATTTGCCTGTTCCTGCGCCTCGCTGGACATATTCTGAATCAGGTCAGCAAGCTGGTCAGATACGCTTTCGATCTCTTCAAGGGCGCTACCGGCGTCCTCGGCAAGCTGCGCACCGTTGACCACACCCGAGGTACTCTTCTCCATGGAGATAACTGCCTCGTTGGTGTCGGCCTGAATGGTTTTCACCAGCGCCTCGATCTGCTTGGTTGCATTGGCGGAACGTTCAGCGAGTCGCTGGACTTCGTCGGCAACCACCGCGAAACCGCGGCCCGCCTCACCGGCCATGGCGGCCTGGATGGATGCATTCAGGGCGAGGATGTTGGTCTGCTCGGCAATGTCGTTGATCAGCTCAACGATGTCGCCGATTTCCTGGGAACTTTCACCAAGCCGCTTGATTCGTTTCGAGGTTTCCTGGATGTGTTCACGAATTGTGTCCATACCATCCATCGTGCGCTGCACGGCCTCGCCGCCCTTCTTGGCGATTTCCACCGAACGCATTGCCACCTTCGATGATTCGTTGGCGTTGGTAGACACTTCCGACATCGTCATCGACATGTCGGCAATGGCCTTGCCGGCGACGTTGATGTCTTCGTACTGTTTCTTGCTGGCGGTAGCCAGCTGGGTAGCCGTCTCGCTGGTTTCCTGCACCGACGCCGACAGTTGCGACGACGTATCGTTAATGGTTTTAACCAGCCCGCGGAGCGAGTCGACTGTCACGTTAATAGAGTCCGCAATGGCACCGGTAAAATCTTCGGTAACCGTGGTATGCACGGTAAGGTCGCCCGACGCCAGGTCGCCCATTTCGTCGAGCAGACGCATGATGGCTTCCTGGTTATGGACGTTTTCATCCTCGACCAGGTGACTGCGCTGGCGGGTGTTCTTGAGCGCCTCAAAACCCACCAGGAACATCATTACCAATGCGATTAAGCCGTAAACATAAACCAGCTCGGTCCGGACAAGACCACCCTCGGCACTGCCTGCCAGTACCGTCTGCAGATTCTTGGCAGCATTGAACAGTGACTCACTCTGACCGCTGATCTCCGTGGCGGCCGCCTGGATAGTCACCAGCGCCTCGGCGTTCTCGACAATGGCACCGGCGTTGTCACTCACCCGGCTGAACAGCAGCGCTATCTTCTGCAGCCTGGCTTTCAGTGCAGCGCCCTTCAGCTGCGTAATGCCGCCGGTCCCGCGCATGAACCCGTCAAGCACACGGCCAAACTCTTTCGTATCCGCAGCAAACAGGATGGCAGCGGCCTCGGTCTTGTTGCCGGTCAAAACATTGTTCAGGCTGTTGACGATGCGCTGCCCCAGTACAGACTGCGTACTCGCCAGCTTCACCTGCTCCGAACTTGCACCTTCCTTGACCAGCGTATTGGTTACATCCTGCGTATGCTCCATCAATTGCGGCATAACCTCTGACATGAGCGCAGTCGATTCGGCCATGGCCATGATCAGGACCTGCCCTTCCAGCACGGCATCGATGTTATGGCGGAAGCCGAGCCAGTGATTTTCAAGATTGGTCAATGCAACACTTTCATCTGTTTCGCCCTGACCGGACACATCACCGAAATCACGCATCTGTCTTTCGAGTATTCCACCAAACGCGCTTTTTGATTTACCCATCTTTTCAAAGGCATTGGTATCACCGGTCGCCGCCGCCAGTGCATACTTCGCAATTCGCTGTGACAGCACCAGCTGTTCGCTGACTTCGGTCATGCGTGACTGGTGTGTAGAAGCCTGTTCGCCAACTTTCACGAATGTCCAGGCCATTGCAGAAACAGCGCATATCATCACGAAGACAAACAACTTGACCCTGCTATTGGCTCCACCCGTACTCGTGTTAAACATCTTCATAATGGCCCGTCTCCTGACAGATTTGTTTACTTTGCGTAGTTATCAAGCAAGTTTGTTCATTTATGCAGTTCGCTATACCGCTGCCTGCAGGAACTGCGGCGAGTCCGCCAGGGCATGCAGACTGAAAACTGCCCAGGACTGGTCGCCTCGTCGAAACACATGCTGCGTATATGGCAACAGGTACTCGTCAACCTGCGCGTCTTCGACAGAATATTCGTTATCCATGAAGTGCTTCATGCCGAGCACCTCGTCCACGATCAGCCCCGAGTAGAAGCCGTTGTAGTCGATAACCAGCACCCGCGTCTTGCCCGTGATTCGCGTTACGCCACCCGTCAGGCAACCGCTCAGGTCGATCACCGGTAACAGGTTGCCGCGAATATTCGCGATCCCGCGCACCCATGGCTGGGTCAGTGGAACCCTGGAGAGTTCCGGCACGTCCAGAATCTCAACCACCTCACCGAGCTGGGATACCACGTTGTTGTGGCCAATGCGGTAAACGATACCGGCCCACTCGCTGACAGTATCCGCCTGCGCCCCGTGACTACTGCCACTGTCCCGGCAACCGTCTTCAATGGCCTTCAGGTAATCAACCGGATGTGTACTGCTTTTTTCCAACATGACAGCTACACCACAAGCGCTTCGTTGATAAGCGATAACAGCGTATTTTCGCGCACCGGCTTGGTCACGTAATTAGCTGCGCCCTGGCGCATACCCCAGACGCGATCAACCTGCTGGTCCTTGCGCGTGACAATAATGACCGGAATGCCGGATGTTTCCGGATCGGAAGTCAGCTCCCGTGTTGCC
>JAOULY010000248.1 GCA_029881775.1 Gammaproteobacteria bacterium | reverse complement strand
CGTCGCCTGTTCGTCTTCGAAGACCCGCGCATCGACGAGGTCGAGGAAATGCTGCCGCACGCCAACTGCGGGGCCTGCGGGGCGGCCGGTTGCCGCGCCTTTGCGGAACAGCTGGTCGCCGGCGAACAACTGCCCGGAAAGTGCACCGTCAATTCGGCGGACATGAACCAGCAGATAGCCGGCTTCCTCGGCGTTGACCTCGGCCAGGAGGAAAAGCGCGTTGCCCGGCTGGCCTGCGCCGGCGGCAGCAACGTGGCACACACCCATGCCAGCTATTCCGGACTCGACACCTGCCGCGCCGCCGCGCTGGTCTCCGGTGGCGGCAAGAGCTGCGTCTGGGGCTGCCTCGGTTTTGGCGACTGCGGCGAGGTGTGCGACTTCGACGCCATTCGAATGGACCGCCAGCGCCTGCCCGTGGTGGATAGCGAGCGCTGCACGGCCTGTGGTGACTGCGTCGACATCTGCCCGCGCGACCTGTTTTCCCTGCAACCCGTCAGTCACCACCTGTGGGTGGCCTGCAGTAATCCGGAAGCCGGTGACGAGGTCGAGGCCGACTGCCGTGTTCTTTGCAACGGCTGCGGCCGCTGTGTTGCCGATGCGCCGGAAGGCCTGATCACACTGCAGGACAAACTGGCAGTGATCGACTACAGCCGCAATGCACTGGCATCGAGACTTGCCATTGAACGCTGCCCGACCGGCGCGATCGTCTGGCTGGATGATGGCAACACGGCATACAAGGGCAAGGCAGCCGCCAGGATTGTACGCAAGGAGCCCCTGCCCGTTGGCTGACAGGACACAAGGGTGTAGGGTTGAATCACCATTGACCCGGATGCTTTTCACGGATTTCAGCTAGAGACAGATTAACAATGCCCAGCAAAACAGCAGCACAGCAATTCAAGTACCCCGGCACGCGAATGGCGATGGATGGCAATACCGCCGTCATCATGTGCGAACGCGAATCATCGGACGCCGCAGGCGCCTACCCGATCACACCCTCGACGCAGATGGGTGAGTACTGGGCAGAAGAAGCCGCCAGGGGGCACCTGAACATCTCGGGCCGGCCGCTGATCTTCGTTGAACCGGAAGGCGAACACGCCGCTGCCGCGGTAACGGCCGGCATGTCCATGTCGGGCCTGCGTGCGAGCAATTTCTCCTCGGCACAGGGCATCGCCTACATGCACGAGTCGCTGTATGCCGCGGTCGGCAAACGCCTGCCCTACGTACTCAACATGGGCTGCCGCGCCATGACAAAGTCCAGCCTGAATGTGCACTGCGGCCACGATGACTACCACTGTATCGACGACACCGGTTTCACCCAGGTGCTGGGCAAGAACGCACAGGAAGCGGCAGACCTGAACCTGATCGGCCGCAAGATTGCAGAACTCTCGCTGACCCCGGCGGTCGTGGCACAGGACGGTTTCCTGACCACCCACCTGATCGAACCCCTGCAGGTGCCGGAGCGGGAACTGATCGCCGAATTCCTTGGCCGTCCGGATGACATCATTGACTGCCCCACGCCCGCCCAGCGCCTTATATACGGTGCCACGCGCCGCCGCATACCGGAACTGTGGAGCGTGGATAACCCGATCATGGCAGGCCCGGTGGAAAACCAGGACGCGTACATGCAGTCGGTGGTCGCCCAGCGGCCCTATTTCTTTGCGCACATCGCTGACATCGCCGATGCAGTCATGGACGAGTACTACCAGCTTACCGGCCGACGCTACCGGCGCGTTAACGGCTACCGGATGGACGATGCAGAGTATGTCATCCTTGGCCAGGGCAGCATGATCGTGCAGGCCGAGGCCGTCGCCGATTACCTGCGTGAAACCCGCCAGCTGAAGGTTGGCGTGGTCAATGTCACCATGTACCGGCCGTTCCCCGGTGACCTGCTGGGTAACATCCTCAAGGGACGCAAGGGCGTCGCCGTGCTCGAGCGTACCGACCAGCCACAGGCCGAGGACCTGCCGTTGATGCGCGAGGTGCGTGCCGCCCTCTCCAAGTGCCTGGAGAACGGTGCCGTGACGGGCGGGCAGTCGCCTTTTGCCGGTTACGCCAGTTACCGCATCGGCGACATGCCACGGCTCTACTCGGGTTGCTACGGTCTCGGCAGCCGCGACCTGCAACCCGAGGCGCTGTTAGCCGCCATCGAGAACATGCTGCCGGACGGTGCGCACAAATCCTTCTATTACCTGTCGGTGGACTTCGTGCACGACACCCCGGCCAATCCCAAGCAGGAGATCTACCAGCAGAACCTGGTCGATGCCTACCCGGGGCTTCGCGACCTGGCCATCCATGGCAGCGAGAACCCGGACCTGACGCCAAAGGGGTCCACCACCGTGCGCATGCACTCGGTCGGCGGCTGGGGTGCCATCACCACCGGCAAGAATCTCGCCATGACCCTGTTCGACCTGCTCGGTTTCGACATCAAGGCGAACCCGAAATACGGCTCGGAAAAAAAGGGCCAGCCGACGACCTACTACCTGTCGGCCGCACCGGAACCGATCCGGCTGAACTGCGAGTACCACCACGTCGACGTGGTCTTGTCACCGGACCCCAACGTGTTCGGCCATTCAAACCCGCTGGCCGGGCTGAAACACGGCGGTGTATTCATCATACAGAGCAGCCTGGGAGACGCCGACGCCGTCTGGGCCAGCTTTCCGCGCAGCGCCCGCCAGCAGATCATCGACAATGAACTGCATGTATTCTTCCTCGACGGCTTCCGTATCGCGCACGATGAGGCCTCCAATCCCGACCTGCAGTACCGCATGCAGGGCAACGCCTTCCAGGGCGCCTTCTTCGCGGCCTCACCGCTGATGCAGCAGGCCGGGCTGGATGAGGCCGGACTGTTCGACGCCATTGATAAACAGCTGCGCCACAAGTTCGGCGGCAAGGGCGAACGCATCGTGCAGGACAACCTGCGGGTGGTGCGACGCGGTTTCGACGAGATCCAGGAGATCACCGGCAAGGAACTGGGCGCCGCCAGCCAGGAACCACAGCGCCAGCCGGCCGGACTGCCGGTCATGCTGAAGCGCATGCCGGAAGGCAGCGGCGGTATTTCCGATATTCACCGTTTCTGGGAACAGACCGGCAGCTTCTATATGAATGGGCAGGGCAACGACAACCTTGCCGATCCGTTTATCGGGCTGGGCGTGATGCCGGCCTGCAGCGGCGTGTTCCGCGACATGACCCAGATCCGCTTCAAGTACCCGGAGTACAACCCGGAAAACTGCACGGCATGCGGTGACTGTTTCACCATCTGTCCGGACAGTGCCATACCGGGACTGGTGAACAGTGTCGACGACGTGTTCAACACGGCGATCTCACGCATCGAGACAGGCGGACAGCCAACCATGTACCTGCGCCGCGCGGTACGCGACGTGGAAAAACACCTGCGCACCCTGATCGAGCCGGTCGGCGAAGTCGCCGAGGTGGACAAGCTGATGAAGCAGGCCGTGGTGACCACGCTGGCGGAGTCCAGCCTTGAGGGTGACAGCCGGGCACGCCTCGAGGAGGAATTCGGCTGGTTCCAGCAGGCCATCGGCGACTTCCAGTTCGCCGTCACCAAGCCGTACTACACCAACCGCGAGAAGAAGGCGAAAAACAGCGGCGGCCTGTTCTCCGTGACCATCAATCCGTACACCTGCAAGGGCTGCATGGAATGTGTCGAGGTCTGCGATGATGATGCGCTGGTAGCGACGCCGCAGACACCGGAGGCGATCGACCGACTGCGCCGCGACTGGGAGTTCTGGCTCGACCTGCCAACCACCCGCCCGGAATACATTCGCATCGACGATCTCGATGAACGCATCGGCGCCCTCGAGACCCTGCTGCTCGACAAACGCAACTTCGGTTCACTGGTCAGTGGCGACGGCGCCTGCCTGGGTTGCGGCGAGAAGACCGTACTGCGCCTGTTCACCGCCACTGTC
>JAOULY010000247.1 GCA_029881775.1 Gammaproteobacteria bacterium | reverse complement strand
CCTGGTTCACGCATCGATGCAGCGGCAGGTGACCGGCATCGAGTGACTCGATGGCATGTTTCAGCTGTGTTGAGAATTCCTTTGTATCCCGGAACAGCAGCGCATCATTGAAGTTCGGCATGCATTCGCCCTGTCTGTATCGCGCTTGTGGTGTAAACAGATTCAAGATAAATCGACGCTATCGCTGCTGCAATCCTGCGCCCTCATGCAGCAAATTGCCATCTCCCGTCACTGCTGTCCCGCTTGCATTGACTGCAAGGACAGTCAGTTCATGAATGAACATATTACACGGGGAGCCTGGCAACGACAGGACATGAAGGCGAATATCACTGCATGAACATTGCGCCCCTGCTCCTTTATGCCCGTTCTTCGGGTGCTCCGGGAGAAGGACAGGATGAGGGTGTAAACATCATGCGGTTGATTTGATCCCTCTCCCCGGCCCTCTCCCGAAGGGAGAGGGGGCTAGTGGGGCAGCACAGGAAGCGGGAATAGATAATCAGGCAGTCGGGTTGATTTGATCCCCGGCCCATCGCTTCGCTCTCCCCAAGTCTCCCGGCGCCAGTGTCCTGCTTCGCTCCAGCGTCCCGCCTCTCGACAGGTTCCCGGCCTTACCTCATCCCTGTGCATCCCGGAGCACCCGATGAACGGGTATAAAGGAGAAGTGAGCCAGCGGGACAGCATGCCCCCCCGTACAGAATATCCTGACCATCACTCAATCCAGCCGGCCAGGCGCCGCTGTCGTATAATTGGCCTCACTGTCACAACCCGTCAGAGTTCACCATTATGAAAGCGACTGCAGAACTTCAGGTCATCCCGCTGGGCGCCGGGGTCTCGGTGCGCGCGGAAGTTACACGCATTGTCGGCATTTTAAAGGAGTTCGACTTCATCCTTGAAACCCACGCGGCCGGTACCAACATCGAGGGCGATCTGGCCGACATTTTCACTGCCGTGACGCGCATTCATACAGACATGCATGCCAGCGGCAGCGCCCGCCTGATCAGTTACCTGAAACTCGAAACCCGCACCGACAAGGAACCCACGCTGGCCGGTAAACGGCTCAAGCCATAGGGTATTCATCCCCCCACCGGTTCGCCTCAGGCGCACGGCGAAGCCGTGTCGATCTGGAGGCGTTTGTTAGAGGGCGCTTGCACAACATTATTTCTTACCCAGCTTTCCAATAACCAGGTTTTCTCTTCCCGTGAGCAACTGCCACGACCACAATTTCATTGCCCATCTGTCGGTAAACAAGGCTAAACGGGAAACGATGAAATACATATCTGTGAGTGCCCCCAATATATCGAGGCCATTGTTCGGGTGATTCTGATACGCGTTCAACTGCATGAGTTAGCTCTTCCAGAAAGGCCTGGCCTGCCGGCAAGCTACGCTCCACATACCACTGCTGCGCGGCTTCGGCTTCTGCAAGTGCTTCAGTAGAAAATCGAATGTTTTTCCTAGGCAATCAACCGTCCGTGGAGTTTATTACGCACCTCTTCCCAGGTCAGTGTCTTTGCAGCACCTGAATCGAGGTCAGCCATACGCCGCTCGATTTCTACTGCCCATGCTGCTTCTACTCCCTCCTCAGCAGGTGCATCAAGGCTTTCAATAAGCAGGCTGGCAAGCTCCGCTCTCTCTTCTTCTTTTAATTCAAGAGCTTGCCTTAGTATATCTTTTGCGGATGTAGCCATAACGGTAATATTAGCACGGCATTACTGATTACTCTGCCTTAGCCCCCTAACTAGGACTTTTGGACGATTCCCTGCCCGGCCTGCTATGGCATGCTGTTAACAGCTGGCCGGGGAACGGGTGGCCGCTTACCAGGATTGGTCCACCCGCAAACCCCACAACTGCCAGGTAAATCAAGGTAAAACAGGCATATAATGCAGGTAATCAGGTCTGCAGTCCCGCCCAGCCCGGCCTCCGGTTGAGTTATAACAACGGCCTGGCGCGGGCCTGCCCAAACAAAATGAAACAGTTGCCGACAGGAGCAGGACGCTTTCTCATGCACGGGGTCGTGACAGTCACCCTGCTGCTGGCCTGCGCCATGGTTCAGGCCGACGACGTGACGCTACGAGCGTCTATCCAGACACGCGTTGAGGCCATCGGCGCCGGTGAAACCATCACGGTCGGCGACACTGCGCTTGCTTCGCGCATCCTGCTACCGGCCTTTTATGCACAGCGCAACCATGCACCGGCCTGGGTTAACCCGGAGTCCGTCGACCAGCTACTGGCCGCGGTCGAGTCCATTGAGCTCGACGGCCTGAACCCGGCGGACTACCACCTCGACATCATCAGGCAGTACCGTGAGCATCTGCGCACCGCACCGGTATTTGACCCGGTACAGACCGCTGAATTCGACTTGCTGCTGACCGATAGCCTGGTGCGCCTCGGCTATCATCTGTCGTTCGGCAAGGTGGACCCGGAAGCGCTCGACTCGAACTGGAACATGGTTCGCTACATCGACAACCTGGACGAACTGTTGCTGCTCGGCAATGCCATCGACAGTGGACATGTGACACAACTGGTCGAGAAACTCCGCCCGCAATCGGCGCGCTACCAACAACTGCGCACGGGCCTGTCGAAATACCGCAGCTACCAGCTGCTCGGTGGCTGGCAACCGGTTCCGCCGGGCAAGACGCTTGAAACGGGCATGACCGGTGAGCGCGTACTCGCGCTGCGGGCGCGACTGATCGCCACCGGTGATCTGTCCACGCAGGACATGTTCCTGCCGGCCTTCGACGATGCGGTTGCTGCAGGTGTGAAACGCTTCCAGCAACGACACGGCCTGCAAGCTGACGGCCGTGCCGGGCGCAAGACACTGCGCGAAATGAATATCCCGGTTGAGGCACGCATCGACCAGATTCGTGCCAACCTTGAGCGTGCACGCTGGGTGCTGCACGACCTGCCGGACAGCTATGTCATGGTTGATATTGCCGGCTTTAACGTGCGCTTTTACCGTGATGACAAGCTGGTATGGGAATCCCGCGCACAGGTCGGCAGACCGGCACGTGAATCCCCGGTGTTCCGTTCCACGCTCAAGTACCTCGAAATCAACCCGACCTGGACGGTACCACCCACCATCCTGGAAGAAGACATCCTGCCGGAAGTGCGTGCAAACCCGGGTTATCTCGCCGTCCGCGACATGGACGTTCTCGACTACAAGGGTAACCCGGTTAACCCGAACACGATTGACTGGGACGCCTATACCGGGAAAAACTTCCCCTACCTGATCCGCCAGCAACCCGGGCCGAAAAACGCACTGGGCCGCATCAAGTTCATGTTTCCGAACCGGCACTCGGTCTACCTGCACGATACCCCGAGCAAATCCCTGTTCGACAAGCCCGAGCGTGCATTCAGCTCCGGCTGCGTGCGCATCGAACGACCCTATGAACTGGCGGAACTGCTGCTGGCCGGCAGTGACAAGTGGAACCATGAACGCCTGATGAGCACCATCAATTCCCATCGCACCAAGACCGTCAGCCTGGCCGAACCGGTGACCATCATCATGCTCTACTGGACCGTTGCGGTGGACAACGACGGCAGCGTCCACTTCAGCCGCGATATCTACGATCGCGACACACCCATCATCAGCGGCCTGAATGAGGGCTTCCGCTTCCGTACACGCGACATTATTCGTTACATGCCAGGACAAACCGCCCTGCTGAAAAACAGCAGGCAAGCCGGAGTTGTTGTTACGAACAACAAGCAGGCACGTTAATCACACACATTATCCCCGCATAACTGCATGGAGAAGGCATTTCTGCCCGGGACAACCACGCTGCGGCATTCTACTCGAGGTCATAATGACCGGCCGTTGCATATTGCGGCCGGCCCATGAGCACCGGCTGATTCCGGCATCACGCAATCATTATTCCTCCGACGCCCTTTTACGGCCTGTAATCATGGCCTTGACAAGGTTTTCGCGGTGCACATAACTGGCCACCAGCACG
>JAOULY010000246.1 GCA_029881775.1 Gammaproteobacteria bacterium | reverse complement strand
CCAGCGTGTAATGCGCACCAAGCTTGATACCATTGAAGTCAGCACTATCCCAGCGCACGGTGTTGTCGGCACGACCTTCAATCTCTTCACCGGCACCGGAGTGCAGGGAAGACTGCAGACCGTGAGTACGACCCTGCAGTGCGGTGCGATACAGCGGGTCAATCATGGCGCCGTGTGACTTATAGACCGTAGAGATCGTACCCACGCGAACCTTACCAAAACCACCAGCAAGACCAACCCACTGGTCACGATCGGTGATTGAGCCGTTCGAGTTACGATTGATGGTATCGAACTCGAAGTCCAGCGAGAAGATCGCCTTCAGACCGTTACCCAGGTCTTCGCTGCCCTTGAAGCCAACAGAACATGTTGTACATACGAAGTTGGTGTCGTCGCTGCCAGGACCACTGCCACCATTATCGAAATTCACAATAGCAGTATCGAGGTGACCGAACACAGATACATCAGCTGCCGCTGCAGACATACCGCCTGCCAGCGCCACACCGATCATTGCCGGTAAAAGTTTCTTAGTCATTAGAGAATCCCCTTAGACAAGTTGAAAAAGTTAAAAGTTAAAAGTTACAGTGGTTATGTCATTGCACGGAACGCACTTTACACCGCACGAATGCAGAAATGCAACAACTATTTTCAAAAAAACCACAGATTGTCTTTTTTGTTGCAACAGCACAACATATTGGTTGAATAGCATGCCTGGCTGGACTTTTATGGCAACCCGCTCTCGGCTTGATATCCCGTGGACAGAATTAATGGTCGCCCCACCCTCGGGGCGGCGACATACGCTGGCGTTCTAACTTATTGTTATTGCTGTTTTCTTATGGATTACCGGGGATGAGTGTTGCAAAAATACTACGTTATCGACAGCCCGGTCGCTTTCAGGAGGGACATATATATAAGAATGCAAGACCGGGAGGCAGCAGGGCTACGCAGGTAAGGCATGCACGGCGGCAAACCCAATAACCGCACAGTCACCCACGCGGAAGCGGGAATCCAGTCATTAGCTTGCTGACCCGGCCAGGAGTAGCCGGTAGAGCTGGTTCCGCGCACCGACACGCGCATGAGCATGACTTCATATCCTGCAATGTGTTTACCGCTGGATTCCCGCCTGCGCGGGAATGACGGGTATACAGGATCTGAATGGCGGACCCGGATTGCACGGCGCGTCATTACTACGCGAGGCGTTTCGACCAACGCCACTTCGTGACGTAGTCCAAAATCGCATTGCGCAAGGACGCGCAGGTACCGCGGAGCACAGTTATGTGCGGGAGCGGCCTCCCGGCATGGCCAATTCTACTCGGGGTGTGCCGCCCCTCGGGTTCTCACCCCTCGACCACAACCCATAAAACAAACGGCCCCAGAAGGGGCCGTTTGTTTTATGGCTGGCGGACCAGGATTACTCCGCACATCCCTGTGCTCCGCCCCTTCGGGGCCAGTGCCGCTTCGCGCCACTGTTCCAGTTTGCTCCCGGCAAACTGGTCGAACCCGAGGTTCTCATCCCAGCCCGCACCAATTAATAAAACAAACGGCCCCAGAAGGGGCCGTTTGTTTTATGGCTGGCGGACTAGGATTCGAACCTAGATTAGTGGAGTCAGAGTCCACTGTCCTGCCGTTAGACGATCCGCCAAAAGCGGTTTAACGTTAACGTTTCGAGAACTGCGGTGCACGGCGGGCCTTGTGCAGGCCAACCTTCTTGCGCTCCACCTGGCGGGCATCGCGTGTTACAAAACCGGCGCGACGCAGGGTCGGACGCAGTTCGCTGTCATATTCCATCAGCGCGCGCGTGATGCCGTGACGAATGGCACCGGCCTGGCCGCTCATGCCGCCACCCCTGACCGTCACCGTGATATCGAAATTGTCGACATTACTGGTGGTCTCCAGTGGCTGGCGCACGATCATGCGCGCTGTTTCACGACCGAAATAAATATCCAGCGGACGCTTGTTCACAGTGATGGAACCCGATCCCTTACGCATGAATACGCGTGCCGTGGATGTTTTGCGTCGTCCGGTGCTGTAGTAAGTATTGCTCATGCTTGCTGTGTCCTGTTGCGCCCGCCCAGGCAGGTCGCTTGCTAACTAGATGTCCAGTGTTTTCGGCTGCTGTGCCGCGTGCATGTGATCCGGCCCGCTGTAAACCTTCAGCTTGCGGTACATGGCACGTCCCAGCGGATTCTTCGGCAACATACCCTTTACGGCCAGCTCAATGACGCGGCCCGGAGCACGTGCCTGCATCTTTTCGAAGCTGGCAGACTTCAGGTTACCCACGTAACCGGTATGGCGGTAATACATCTTGTCGCTGGCCTTGTTGCCCGTTACGTGCACCTTGTCGGCATTGACGATAATGATGTAGTCGCCCGTATCCACGTGCGGCGTGTAAATCGGCTTGTGCTTGCCACGCAGACGGCGGGCAACCTCGGTCGCCAGGCGGCCAAGCGTTTTGCCTTCAGCATCAATAACATACCAGTCGCGGTTCACTTCGTGCGCTTTGGCGGAAAATGTAGTCATGAGTTTTGCTCTGGGTCGTGCCAAATAAAGAGCGGGGATGTTACAAAAATCGGGGCAAATGTACAAGGAAACAGCGGTTTTTTTCGCTGCCCCGGCCAGACCACGGCGAGCCGCTCCGGAAAATGCCCTGGCTGGCACGGCCCATGGCCGGCTATCGCGCATCCCTTGCCCGGATTGCCGGCAAACAGGCAAAAAAAAGCGCGGTTACAAGTAACCGCGCCCTAAAAACCTCCTTGGGGGGAGGTGGAGGAGCGCTGACCGGCCAAAATAGGGGGGGCAGGCCAATCAGCGTGTAATTATTTTCTAATATAGATCGGCTCCTGTCAAGTCTGAATATCACCACTGACAGCCCGCCATACCAGGCATCTTGCCCGTCCCGCAGCGTGGGCAAGCCGCTACTGGATAAGCAGTCGCTCAACGATGCGCCCGTGCTGCAGGTGTTCGGAGAGGATCTCATCAATGTCAGACTCGTCCAGGTAGGTGTACCAGACTGCCTCCGGGTAGACCACGATCACGGGCCCTTCTGCACACCGGTCCAGGCAACCGGCCGTGTTGATGCGCACACCACCCTCACCCGCCAGGCCCAGCTCCTTGCTGCGACGCTTGGCGTAATCGCGCAGTGCCGCGGCACCAAAGCGCTGGCAACAATCACTGCCGTCATCGCGCTGGTTGGTGCAGAAGAAAACATGGTACCGGTAGTAAGACATACCGGTACGATACCCCGAAGTATGGGGCACGAACAACGCACCTCGGCCGGGCACCGGCGCGGGGTTCGTGCTATCTTCACTGCATGCAGGTACGCAAACAGAGCTTTCTCGACGAGGTCATCGGCCAGGCCGACCAGGCCCTGCGGACGGTGTTCGGCGAGCCGACCGGATCAGGGCGCCCGGACCCGGCCCGTGCCCGTGAGGATGGCGAGTTGACCGCCGCCGGCAAGGCCAGGAGCCTGAACCTGATGCGCGTCAATCATGCCGGCGAAGTCTGCGCCCAGGCCCTCTACCAGGGACAGGCACTGACGGCCCGGCAGGATGAAACGCGGCGACAAATGGCACAGGCGGCGGAAGAGGAAAACGACCACCTGCTGTGGTGCCGCCATCGTATTCACGAACTGGGGGGGCACACCAGCCTGTTGAACCCGCTGTGGTACAGCGGCTCACTGGCGATTGGTGCCGCTACCGGCCTGCTCGGCGACAAGTGGAGCCTCGGCTTCCTGGCGGAAACCGAACAGCAGGTTGTCCGGCACCTCGAAGACCACCTGCAGCGCCTGCCGGAAAACGACGGGAAATCCCGCGCCATCCTGGAACAGATGAAAATCGATGAAGGTGAGCACCGCACGACCGCGCTCAATGCCGGCGGCGTGGAACTGCCCGACCCGGTGAAACGCCTGATGACGCTGGCGTCACGGGTGATGACGACTACCGCATACCGGATCTGA
>JAOULY010000245.1 GCA_029881775.1 Gammaproteobacteria bacterium | reverse complement strand
TTAAGCTGGCAGGACCGGCGCGCGCAAGATGCCATCGATGCACTGGCGTCACACGAGCCGATGGTCGAGGAAATTACCGGCCTGCGTCTTTCGCCACATTACGGTGGCGGCAAGCTGCAGTGGCTGTTGCAGCAGTCTGAGGCCGTCAGTGCGGCACTGGCTGACGATCGCCTGTTAATGGGGCCGCTGGCAAGCTACCTGCTGTTCCACCTGCTCGCCGGCCAGCCGGCGCTGGTTGACCACGCCAATGCTTCGCGCACCCTGCTGTGGAACCTGCACACCCGCGACTGGGATGCACGCATGCTGTCGCTGTTTGATGTACCACGCCACACGCTGCCGGATTGCCGACCTATACAGAGCGACTATGGCCGGCTGGCGGCACATGACATCTCGCTGTGTGCCGTGAACGGTGACCAGACCGCCGCACTCTATGCACAGGGATCACCACCGGCCGACACGCTGATGGTGAATATCGGCACCGGTGCGTTTGTGCTCATGCCCACCGACTCACCGCTGAACTGTCCGGACGGACTGCTGGCCGGCATTTCGCATAGCGACGACGCGCGTGGCCGGTATTACTTCGAGGGCACTGTGAACGGGGCGGCAGCGGCAGTAACAATGATTGCGCAGCGCTTTGCGGTCGAGGATATAAAAACCGAACTACCCGAATGGCTGGCACGAATCAACACGCCGCCACTGTTTATCAACACAGTTGGCGGGCTTGGTGCGCCCTGGTGGCGCTCCGGCCCGGACGCATATTTTATCGATGAGCCCGAAGATGCCGCCGCGGCGCTGGTGGCCGTCGTCGAGAGTATTGTTTTCCTGTTGCAGGCCAATATTGAACGGCTGTGCCGACATAACCCGGCCATCCGGACAATCCGGATCAGTGGCGGCTTGTCGAACCTGGATGGCCTGTGTCAGCGACTGGCCGACCTGTCGGGACTGACGGTGCAGCGGCCACTGCAGGTCGAGGCCACCGCACGTGGCGTCGCCTGGCAGGCAGCCGGTGGACCGGCAGACTGGCCGCCGGGCGGGACAGGGAAGACATTTTCAGCCGCGCAAAATACAGCGCTGCAAACACGCTACCAACGCTTCACGGGTGTATTGGAAACACTTTGACAGCTTAAACAATCGCCCTTAAATAAAACTGTAGGAGCGGATGCTATCCGCGAACTGTTTTGCTGTTATATAAGTCGCAAGTGGGCTGTGTTTCCAATTTTGCCTGGAATTAACCGGTTCGCGGATAGCATCCGCTCCTACACGTTATGGACAGCACTGCAGTAAATCTAACCAGGCGCCGAGAACACCCACAGGAATCCCAGGTTGTAGAAAGCATGCAGAATGATCGGCCCCGTCAGCTTGCCGCTGCGGTCCTTGAATAAACCGAATACCAGTGACGGGAAAAACACCAGCGCGGCCCACAGCGCCGGCTGAAAGAAAAAGTGCAGGGCGGCAAAAATCAGGCTGGTGACGATATTGGCCACGCTAAGCAGACCGAAGCTGCGATCGGTGAAGTAGTCACGCACGAATTCCTGCAGCAGTCCGCGAAACAGGATTTCTTCGACAACCGGGAAGAACAGCACCGGCCACAGGAAGCGTGCCGGTTCGTGCAGGGGCCATAACCAGTTGAGCTCGGGCCGGATAATAAAGTAAAGCAGTAACCAGCTGACCGGGGCCACCAGGATGGCAGCCGGAAACAGGGGATCTTCGCGCAGCCGGAGACGCGTCATCAGGGTCCCTGGTGTACTTTCAGCTGCTGGACCATATCAGGTTCGAGGTCCATGCCGACCGGCCAGTTCGGGTTGATCGAGATGCCGATACCACTACCGGTGCGTTGCAGAATCCAGCTGAATTCCGCCAGCAGGCCACCGGCGTAACCGGGGTATGCCTGCACGAAGTCCCTGGCGCGCTCGGGGCTGGTGAACAGGATCAACACCTCGATATCATCTTCGCTATTGAGGGTCAGTGGAATGGCCTTGTCGCTGCCGGTGAAACCCTCGATGCCGATCGAATCTTTCACCGGCATGAAAACCTGCGTATCCATCAGGTAATCCATAAAGGCCTCGCCGTTCATCTGGCCTTCCTGGGTGGCCATCAGCTTTTCTTCCAGTTCATTGCGCGCGTGGAAGGAATCGTGCATTTCGGTATTCATAAAAAAACAGGCCCCGCAATGCGGGGCCGGCTGTGCCTGGATTCAGGCTGTGTCAGTCGTCGCCGCCAAATGCACCGAGCAGATGTAACAGGCTCAGGAACAAGTTGTAGATCGAGACAAACAGGGTAACGGTCGCGAGAATATAGTTGGTCTCGCCGCCGTGAATGATCTCGCTGGTCTGGTACAGGATCAGTCCGGACATCAGCAGGACAAACATCGCGGAGACGGCCAGCGACAGACCCGGCATATTAAAGAAGAATGCACCCAGTCCGGCAAGGAAGGCCACCAGGATGCCGACCATCAGGAAGCCGCCGATAAAACTGAAATCCTTGCGCGTTGTCAGTACGTAACCGGACAGGCCAAGGAAGATCACGCCGGTGCCGCCCATGGCGGTCATCACGATCTGGCTGCCGTTCGGGATGGACAGGTACATACTGATGATCGGACCCAGGGTCAGCCCCATGAAGCCGGTCAGTGCGAACACGAACAGCAGGCCCAGGCCGCTGTTGGCGAAACGCGTGGTCAGGAACAGAAAGCCGAAGTAACCGGCGAACGTGATCAGTATGCCCATTGGCGGCATATTCATCATCGCTGCCAGGCCGGCACAGGCCGCACTGAACAGCAACGTCAGCGAGAGCAGGCCGTAAGTATTACGCAGCACCTTGTTGGTCGCGAGTACTGACTGCTCGGAACGGACAACGGTCTTATCAATCGTTCTCATGTTTCAGAATCCTCTTGGTTTCCCTTGATGTTGTAACACAGGGTATAGACATCGGCAATTCGCACCGGTTCACCAAGGATAAAGATTCATGACATAAACAGCAACTTGAAAAACATGAAGTTTTTGTGGCTTTTTACTGGTCAATTAACGCCATTTTCCGGTATCCTCCCACTCCACTATCCGCCAGCAACCGCGTCATTCCCGCGCAGGCGGGAGTCCAGCCCGAAAAAAAAGGGCGGTTCAGCGCACTGTAATCAGTTGCCATCACTGATCAGCAGCTGAACACAATAGTGGATAAACACATCCGGAGAGGTGGCTGAGTGGTCGAAAGCGGCGGTCTTGAAAACCGTTGAGGGGAAACCCTCCCAGGGTTCGAATCCCTGCCTCTCCGCCATATCGTCATTGGCAGCCTGACAGGCATCTACGTAACGGCCGACAGGAGACAGTCTTTGCTCCTGCCGGGCACCCCGTAAATCACTGTAAATATGTTGCTGGTCGCCAGCTGAATAGCTGTTTTTCCACCAGGACAGTGCCGTGGCTTGTATCAGCTTGATACCGTTTTCAAGCCCGCATCTGCGCCCGCTTTATCCCTGGTATCTGCGTATCCCAGATAATGACGAATTTCCCAAAGTGCCGCATACTGAACGATCTGCCCGAGTTTTCTATGACGGGGCGCCCATTCAAGCTCTGCCCTGGCGCGTCCTGTATCCGCAATCAGTGATGCCGGGTCGCCTGCACGGCGTCCACTCTGCACAACCGGGATCGACCGCTGCAAGACATGTTCTGCAACCCCGATGACTTCTTTCACCGTGAAGCCCTCACCATTACCGATATTGTAGGCCGTACTGGGTGCGCCCTTGAGCAGCACCTGTAGCGCGGCCAGGTGTGCGTTACACAGATCATCAATGTGTACATAGTCGCGTACACAGGTACCATCGCGTGTCTCGTAGTCGGTCCCGAAGACCGTGACTGCTTCGCTCTTGCCGAGCCCGGCCTGCAAGACCAGTGGAATGAGATGGTTCTCGGGAATGTGTCGCTCACCCAGTTCCCCGTCGCTATCTGCCCCGGCCACGTTGAAAT
>JAOULY010000018.1 GCA_029881775.1 Gammaproteobacteria bacterium | reverse complement strand
CCAAGCCTGTTACAGGCTTTTGACAGTTGATCGCCCAATAACGACTCCCTGGTTGACGGGTCTGCGTAATGGGAGTCAGTCTCAAAAGAGCAGTGCTCATGCAAAACAGAAATTTTGGTGGGTATGTAAACAACCGCATATTTGCCGCCTCGTGACTTAACATTTACCGATGCCTTTTCCAGCAACGATACTAGCTGTGGGAATTCGGACATATTCTCGCGTATCATTTCCGCATCATAAAAGAAATATACCTTCTCTGACGTTTCTTCGGCAGTCCTGCATATGGCAGAACGCTTTTCGGGCAGTACTTTCTTGTGCATTAACAGCATATTCAAAAGAGTTTTTACCAGGCCAGAATCAGGCCATGGTACTTTTACAGATTCACGATTGACAGTAGGTATCCAGGGTTTCTCGACTTCACCATAAAATGTGTTACGCCAGCGCTTGTGGTCAAGCAAATCATTACCTTCGAAAATAAAATGCACCACGAGCCTTCCATCCAGGCTGAGGCCTGTGTCCTCGAGACGTCCCAGCGATTCCTGTGGTGAGTACCCAATTTGAGAAATATTCATTACCCTGGTGTTGAGCGCTTTTTCCAGCCGCTCGGAAACCGTGTCTTCAACGGGTACCAGGCCAGCCACAAGAATAGAATCACCTAATAACAAAACACCGGCATTATCTTTATCAACCGGATTTCGGAGGCCAAACCGGTCAGTCTGAAAGGAGTAAGGCAACATTGGAGCATCTATACCATAAACGATGCGCAAGTCCGTCGGTGCCTCCCCTTTCGTATTGATACCGGGTTTAACCCACAGCTTTTCATCCTTGTGTGTCCACGTCATTCCGGAGGGCAAGTACTTCTGGTAATTAATAAGGCCAAGCATGGCCGGAAACTCAAGCACTATAAACAGAAATACGAGCGCTATATGAGATACCAGAATATTAAGAAATGATTTTTTATTCGGACTAAAAAGCAGGATAATTAATAACCAGATAGCTATATAGCTTACTGCGACATTCAGCACAAACCACCTATGCGTATAGGCACCCAGAATCGCATAAGGCGGCATTTGATCATTATCGAAACTGATTAGCCAGAGAAACAGACTCATCAGTGCCACCACGGGCGCGATTATACGTAAAGCACTTTTGAGCATTAAATGACCACCCATTCAATCATCTCGAATCTCACGCCTAATATAGTCCAGGTATTTTGTCTCATGGCTATTTAATCCAGCCCCGGTATGAGCGTCTCAGTTAGATCTTGGCTGGCGAAAACAAATTACAGTATATTGTTTATTTGATTTATTAGTTTCAGATGTAAGCGCCTTACTGTGTATATCTCTGATGTCGAATTTGGTGTAATTATATATGGTACTGTAAGTATGCCCCAGCCTTATATTGAGCCAGTTTCATTTTTGCTCGGGGGTAACTCTGCCGAGGTGGCTCTGCTTGCGGGTGTGATTGTAGAACATATCGATGTGATCAAAAAATGGACTTCCCCCCGATACAGTGGATACTCATATGTTTTTGTTAAAGCATATGGGGGAAGGTTTGCAAAGGATTCCTGGCAAGCAGCGGTGTGCTAGTCGATCGAGCGCTACTACGGTCATATCCGGGAATTCGACTGCGTTGGTACGAGATTACTGTTCTGGAAATCCAGCCACCTCCTATTATCGAATCCCCTATAAAATACACTGTGTTGCAGGTCACAGGATCTGTCCGGGTCTGTTACCCGGATGATGTTGGTTCTGGTTCCGTTCTTCCCGCCGGGAGGCTGCAAAAAATACCGATAAGCAGAAAGGGCAGATACCACTCTACATAAGTACCGCCTGCATTTGTCTTCCACAGCTGGATGGCAGCAGCCAGGACAACAACCAGCAAAGCAAGCTGTGCCCTGTCTCTGCCACGCACCAGAAGAAACGAGGAGACACTCAATGCAAGAAATAATATGAAGCTGGGTTTGAAGATAGAGGTATCACCAAAGATTGGCTGCTGCCAGAAAGAAGCCAGCGCCGGGTGGGTACCCCAGAAGCTGAAACTGGTGGCGCCGTATTCGCGTTCACCGACACCCTCCTGGTGTTCCAGCGTGCTGGAAATAAGCAGGTCAATCGGACCCTGGTCGCCAATGCTACCGGTGAAGTAAATTACCATTATGGCAATCGCGGCCCCGGCGCCGGCAAAACCCGTCGTAAAGCGCCCGACACCCGCACGTTGCCAGAAGTACCAGCCGAAAAACAGGGGAAACAGGAAAACCGGCCAGAACAATATTCCGACGGCGCCAGCGAGCATGATTCCTGCAATTAAAGGTCTGGATAGAAAAAGCATTGTAAGCAAGATCATTGCGGTAGGTGCAATATGCGAAATATATGGTAGCCCGCCTACAAGCGCCGTGTCACTACCGAGGCCCATTACATATGGGCTGCCAGCATATATTATGGCCATGCTCAACCCGATGTTCTCACTTGCGTAGCGACGCCCGATTTCAAAGAGGGAATAAAGTGCCAGCAACTGAAAAGCCAGGCAGGTGAGTTTTGTCACATATTGGGAAGGCAATACATATGCCTTGTCTTTTGGCTCCATTCCCGGATCGTTCCAGGGTGGCCCCATGAGAAGTTGTAATGGCATATGGGCGACGTAAAGCAGTGGACCGTAGGTGGCTGCAGCGCCATACCCGGGCGCATCCGGGCCTCTTAATAATGGGTCACCATATGGCATGGTACCGGTCTCAAGCCAGCGTTGTGCGCCCATACTGGTGTATGGGCCCGAATCTTCGCCCGGTCGTCCCAGCACAACTATGATATTAATGATCACAACAACGGCGAGCAGTACGCGAAGACCCCGGGTCGGCAGGTTAACGCTCCAGTCGATATCTGGTTTCCGAAATGCCAGATAAAGTGCGATAGCAGCAATGAAAGCAGTCAACGTAAAGAGCACACTGAATGCAGCACCCAGCAACCAGCTGGCCAGCGGGTCACCCTGACGACCAAACCCCCAGACCATGATGTCCATCAGCGGCAATGCAGGCAATAGCAGTATTGCCAGTAACCCGTTCCGGCGAGAAAAAATGTTCCGGAAGTCACCGGCAACCACAATCACCAGCAATATTCCTATCCACAGGGCACCGGCCTGATCAGGCGTGAACCTTGTCAGTGTCTTTGCAAACAGGGTTGCTTCATCCATGATTTACTCCTTATTAGTAGGATCAAATATTTATCAGGTTCCAGCAATTCGGGCTAGTTGCAATGACAAGCATTTGTTCGGCCAGTGATTTATATAGCATGTGCAACTACCCCCTGACAACAAGCTCGATGACCGCGGGTCATGATTCGGTGCTGTCTTCATTGTCACGGGCAGAAATCGGATTGGGGCAGGAATCTCCTGATCGAGGTAATAACCCGTTTTTCTAATAAAATTCTGTAATTACTTGCACTGAGCCAGAGAGGTTATAAATGTCGCGGATGCACCAATTCTTGATATACCTTGTTACCCACTCTATGCCTGGCCCCGCTCGTGCTTTAGATGTTGTGAAGCCTGAAATATTATTTATGTGAGCAGGCTGTGACCCTAATTGAGGGTATCTCTGGCATCCCGCGAACCGGCAATCATTCTTTTTTGCCGGGTAATAAATTCATTTTCCGTAATCTCGCTTTTAAGTAAATAATCCTGTGGTCCCTGAATGCATTACCACGACCAAACAGCAGGTCACGCGAAATAGCATAAACCGCAGGCCCTTGTGACCCTGCAGGTCGTGATATCCGCTGCGCCTCCCAGAGTTGCTTGTCTTTCACGAAAATTGATGAAATTTCATTTTCAGCTATCTGTGTCATGTCTTCAGGCGGGTGATTACCTGATTGCAGTAAATAATTTATCTGGCCAGCTGCCTTTGTGGCACGATGTGCATAATAGAACAATGCAAGAGGTGAGACGCCGTATGATTTGTCAGGAACATCAGGCAGCGAGTCCGTACCGAACAGGTTGCCAATAAGTTCCGAGGACCTGAATGCACTGGCTGACAATGTTTCATAACCTTGCAAACGGCTTACATCGATGGATTCGCCAATCTCGCGGGGTGCGGTATATATAGCGGTGGATACGGGCAGTGCGGCCATTATTGAAACAGATACCGCAACGAGGCAGGCGCCGGTTATCGTGCGTGGTGACACCCAGAGTTCATACCGGTTCTGCCTCCAGAATATCACTATGGGAATAACCATGGCTGCAATAAAGTAATGTAGCGATACAAATGCAATCATGTAGTACACAGTGAAGACAGCCAAAGTAACTACTATGAGCGCCCTGCCAGCATCGTCCGCCTTGCGCCAGCCCAGCATCGCGATTACCGGGTAGATGCCGCATGGTATCAGGATGTAGGCAAACCTCCTGAAGTCATCAATGATGAGATGATCGAATTTACTAAGCAGGGCCCCGACATTGTGTTCATTACCGGGAACAGGAAGTCCCAGGACTGCAAGAACAGGCGGTAACATGAGTATCAGGCTGATACCCCCTGCAAGACAGATTACATAGAGCCTGATCATTCTCCACGGACGTTTTCTGTACGCGATAAGAACTCCGGCAAGCCATCCACCCAGCAATAACGGGCCGCCAGGTGATGCAAGCAGGACCAGTATTATATTGGCGAGCATCCACCATGGTCTCTCCAGTATAAAACTGGTAACAACACCCAGGGTAAACACCAGCAATAAAACATCCTGGGTTGCCGTCAGTGCAATATCCGCACTATAGGGATCATAGGTCGCACTATATGATAGTACCAACGCGACACTTGCAACGCTTAGTGATATCAGGAGATGACCAGTCAAACCTAGCTGCTGTTTTAGTCGTGCCATAGAGGCAGTGACAATGGCTGCGTGTAGCAGGCCAATATAGAGAATAAAAGGCAGTCGCGCAGCTGCTTCGAAGGGGCCGAATAGCCGGATAAACCATGACGAAGGAAACGTGAACAGTACCGAGTTTATTCCCGGGAAATTGGACACCCCGCCCGCACCTTGCGGCCAGAATGGCAACGACTGATGCAGCAGGAGGCGCGCAGATTCGTATGCGTGTGCGCCATCGCCGTTGAAACTCTCCCAGAAAAACTTCGGTGTTAATATAACGAGAAAAATAATCGGGATTACAACCATACCCAGCAGATAGCCGGTCCTGTCCGTCAGCAGGTCTGGCCATTGTAACTGCGCTCCTCGAGCCAACCTGAGGAACAGAAACAGGCCACCCAGTAATAACAACAAAATTATTACAAGAAAAAATTCTTTACCGACCAGGTTGCCAAAGAAATGCTGGGTTATAGCTGCTGCGGTACTTACCAGCACCAGGCTGATAGAGAAACCTGCCAATAGCCACATGCCGGGATTTTTTGCCTGATTCAGGGCTAACGCAAATACAAGCCCGGGCGACATAACAAGGACAATACTGCCAAAAACGGCAAACGGCATTTTAAAATACAGTAATAGCGGATCTAGTACGGACAGGTACGGATTGAATTTGTCTACATCATGATAAAGTCCCTGCATCCCGCTGGAAATATCCGGGGCAAAAAATGCAGGTAACGAGCAAGCCGTGAGCGTAAGTAATAACAAAAACGACCTGCGCCATGTTGTGGTTTCAGGTAAAGAGTCAAGTTGATGATTCATATATCGGAGTATAATTCTTGTGGTTGCTCACAGGTATGAGAGTTTCAGGATTTTGTTGTGCACTGACCACCGGTGACAAGTCACCCGGCTGGTTCTCATAATATCTTTCCCTCGATTGACTGATGATCTCACAGAACCTGGCGATATTGCGAATAGATGCAGGCTGAGCACCTCGTTGTGCGAACTGCGACAAAAGCGTTCGATAATCATATTCTGATTCAGCCTGAATACCCTGCGTCCATGCTGTTGCTTGACTGGGAAAAATATCGCCATTTCAATCCAAATCCGGCGGATCGGTTGCGCTGCCCTGCAACCTCTGGCCGTGGAAGCCGTCGGCCATCCAGCGCACATGGAAAGCTTTTTACTGTTGTCTGCTCCGGACCGGATTATGACGTCCTGAAAATTAACTTTGTTCATTGTCTGCGGTTGGTTGCTAGTAAATGGCGGCGCTATTAAGTATTGTGGAAGACATATACGGATGACAATATGATTTCTATTCCGGTCTTGCAGGGTGGTATAAAAGCTTCGGTCTCTTGGCAGGGCATGGTATTGAATAATGAATAAAACCGGTTGTTCCATAAAAAATGAATGGGTCCGGACAGACACGATTATTCTGTCATTGTTGTTGCTGATTGCAGCAGTTTTACGTTTCTGGGCATATGACAAGCTCGGTATTGACCACTTCGACGAGGGTGGTTATGCGATGAGCGCCATGGCTGTATACGAATGGCGTGCAGACTGGTTGTATCCGTTACAGCACTTATTGTCTCCACCGCTTTTCTTTACCCTGTCTGGGCTTGTAATGAGCTTGCTTGGTGCCCCAGTAGACGTGGCGCTTTTTATGGTTTCATCTGTCGCGGGTACTTTGACTGTCGGGATAATCTATAGTATTGGTCGTAATAACTACGGTCGCGAGGCCGGTGTTGCCGCCGCTCTACTGGTCGCGCTGGCCGACTATCACATAAGTTTTTCGCGGGCAGGACTTACCGACGTGACATTCTGTTTCCTGTTCCTGCTGGCCCTGGGCGCATACATCCGGGCGGAGCGGATGGAGAGCTTTTTCTGGGCAATCATTGCCGGCATCCTGACCGGGCTGGCATGGAATACCAAGTATCATGGTTGGCTCGCGGGGGTGGTCGCAGGCGCCGCACTATTACCATACCTGCTACAGCATGACTGGACGCGTTTCCGTGCCGGATTTGCCAGGGTATTTACCGCTGCAGTTGTGGCAACACTCATGTATGTGCCGTGGTTCCTCTACATTGAAGCACAGGAGGGGGGGTATGCCTACATGGCTGAATACCAGTCAGGGTTCCTCGATCCGTCCAATTTCTTGCAGAACATAATCAGCCATGTCCGGGCACAGTACTATCTGGAGGGCTGGTCAGGCATGCTGGCCCCATTGCTGGGCACCATAGCGGTTGCCATTCTCTGCCGTCGCCTGAACGCGACAATATTCATGCTGGGCATTGCGCTGTTGCTGGGTGGTGTAGTACTGGGCGAGTCAATTGTCGTAATGGTGCTTGCCCTGGTTGGTCTTGTCGCCCTTATGCAAGACAGCCCCGGGTATGAGCGCTCGGTATTGATCTCATTTTTCCTTGTATTTTCATTTCTGTCGCCGTTCTATTTTCCGTATGCGCGGCTATTACTCCCCCTGATGTGCGCGGCCTATATTCTGGCTGGTATCGGCCTTGTCAGTCTCGTGCAAGACAGGGTACCCCTGGTAAGGCTCTGTCCGCCTCGATATCAGTTGTTATCTATGGTTGCAATGTCACTGGTACTGGCGTCCCCGTTAATTTTTACAGGCATATCGGTACGGGGGCATACCTACGCCCCCAGCACCGGATTCATGACGGCCGTTGAGGAGATTGTTCCGCTTATTCGTGAAAACAACGATGTGGCGGTAATTGGCGAGCCGGCAGCGGTATTCTACCTGCGCTCACTCGGATACGATGCAGTCCATCTGGATAAGCTGGATGACATGCATGGATATTATGAACCTGGAATGCATGTTTATATCGTGTGTGGTCGGTACGCCTGCTACAGACAGGAAGACTGGTTTGCAAGATACCCGGGCGCTTTCACAAGACTTGGTACAGGTACAGTTAGTGAAATTAGCGAAATACGCCTGTTTGATGACGAATCACCGTGGTCCGCAGTACATTGGAACCCGGCCGAGCGCCGTGATTACGATCTTCAGCTTTTCCGGCTGGATGTTCCATTACGCCCTGTCGGGAAAGACACTGATAATCGTACCTGACTATCGTGCAGGGCGTTTACCCGTCAAACAAGGAACGGAATAAAACGCTTTGTTTGCCTGGTGTATTCTTCATAGTCAGGCAGGGCATTAATCAGCTTCTTTTCTTCACGGATTGCCTGGGCGGCGACCACCGGTGCAAGCACCACCACACCTAATACCAGCCAGGAATTCAGGCATAACTCGAGCCCGATCAGCAGCAGGATATCGCCCGTATAGATCGGGTGCCTGATATAGCCGTAAATGCCGCTTGATACGACGGCATGTTTGTTGGCTATCTTGCCATCCTCGATGTCAGACCAGTTATTGCCAAGCTGGACCCTTGCGGCGATAGCAGTCAGGAGCCCGAGAGTAAAAATAAACAGGCCTGTGAGCCTGATCGTCTGCGGGTCATTGGAGATCGGCAGGATATCCGGGAGGATGGTCTGTATGACGATACCGGCCAGGACCATGAGTTTTACGAGCTTGATGATTTGACTGGTCAGAGATGCGGGTTTGCCTTTTGCCTGTCCTGCGTTTTGACGGCGCTTCATTACCTCCCAAAGAGCCTTGTGGAAAATGAGGCCGGTGAGGAGATAGACTTTGAGAATAATCAGGCCGGTTCCCGTCATGTAGATTCACCTGCTTGTCGGCTTTTTTCTTTATCCAGGGTCATTTCCATGTTCTCGGTAGCCACCGCGCTGGCGGGGCCTTCCGGTGCAATTCTTCCCAGCCGGGTGATCAGTGCATCGGCTACCATGCCCATGAGGAGTATAATCAGTGCGCTGATAAACATCATGACTGCCGTTGCAGAGATATTCCGGTCTCCAATAACTGCCAGGTCAATAACCATCTTGATGACCGCATAGGTAAAGCATGCGAGCATCAGTGGCAGGAAAACACGCAGTGGTCGGAACAGGATTGCCATACGGAGAATTAAAATCGTGAATGTACCCGCGTCCCAGGGTACGATCTTTGATTTTCCGGTTCTCTGGCGATAGTCAATAGGAATGTATTTTATCGAGTAGTCATCACAAAGTAGTGCCAGCGTGATTGTCGTTGTCCAGCTGAACTTATTGGGAAGAATCGGAAAGTAATGTATGACTGTATCCTTTCTGAAAACACGCAGGCCGCTGTTGATGTCGGGGATCTTGTGGCCAGAGACATAGTTAGCCAGCTTGTTCAGTAGCCATTTTGCCGGTCGGCGTATCCACGGGATATGTACATTCTCGCCTATACGTGCACCGACGACCATGTCCGTGTCTTTCAGAGCCTCCACCATCTCAGGTATGTACCGGAATGGATAAGTGCCATCCGCATCGGTCATGGCAATTATTTTATTGGAAGCGGCTGTGATGCCGGTCTTCAGAGAGGCGCCGTAGCCACGGTTGTTATGGTGCCTGAATACGCGTGCACCTGACTTTAGTGCCAGCTCACTGGTATTGTCAGTCGAGCCGTCGTCCACGATGATGATTTCAGCCTCGATTCCGTGTTGGGTGAGCATCGTGTCAAGTTCGGACAGCGTATCCGCGACACTCTGCCCCTCATTATAAGCAGGGATCACAATACTGATGGCATCTGGCATTAACTGGCTCCTTATTGACCTGTACAGCAGCACTTATATGCGGCGGTTCTATGTGTTTTATTTAACGCAGCGCGTAGCATTTCCTGAACCTGCCAGCTAATTGCGCTTTGTGACTAGAATAAACCGATGACATTGCAAAATCTATTTGAATTTTAACACCGGGTATGGCAAATCTATACAGCGATGCGTTATTCACAGAATAATCCGGCAACATCGGGTGGGTATGTCAATAACAGTGATTTCCGTCTCATTATTGCTGCGCACAGGTAAGGGTTACACCTCATGGTTTGTGAGGGGATTGCAGCAACTCCGCCTCATGGTCTGGTGAGTATGGGTTTCGTGGGCGCGACAGGATCAGTGTGCGTATAAAGTCAGGAGCAATACATGCCTGATGGGTCAGCAGTATCGAAAGTCAATACGGTAGTGTGTTTCTCGTTTGAGCAGGACGACCTGATTAACCAGGTCATCGCAACCGTAACCGGCGCAGGTAATCCCGGGCATTTGTTTGTAATGCCTGTGCAGGCAGGATGCAATTTTGGTGCAGGATTAAGAATGGGTGTGCATGGAATTACGGGTAGGTACTGTTTATTGGGTTGCTAATTGGTTGCTAATTGAATAATACAAGTCGACAATGCGCGTCTTCAGAAGGCTCGTGTCGATGTTGGCAGTTATTGTCAGTAGAGCAGCAGATATTGCGCAGGTTATTAAAATGGGTGGCAAAGCTTACCAATGAGTTTTTCATTTTTAGACACAAAGCTAATACTATTCGCAGCTATATCAATATTCCTGCTTACGCTGCTGCGCGGGAGGCAGCGCCAGGCAATATTCCTGGCTCTGAATGTCTCGTTTATCTGGTTTTTTGTGCTTGGTAGTGTCGGCACATTATCAACAATTATATTTTGCCTTGCAGGCTACGTACTGGTCCGAATGCACCAGGAATTGCATTGGCTAAGGATCAGCCATACTTTGCCATTGCTCGTCGGCATTTTTTTATACATGAGAAATTATGAAATCCTTCACTGGATGCTGCCTTCGTCTGTATTGACAAGCATGCTGAGTACGGTAGGGCTGAGTTTCCTGTTCTTCAGGATTATCCACGTAATGGTTGACGCAAAAGGGCGCATGCTGGGGAAGCTGGATTTTCTTACCTATGTAAATTATTGCCTGAATTTCACGACTTTTGTGATGGGGCCTATCATGCGTTACCAGGATTACTACGATCAATGGAATGGCAGTAAAAAAGCGATAGAACTGTCTTTCGAGGCCCACCTGGACGCTGTAATCCGGATACTGTTCGGACTGGTGAAGGCCTACCTGCTGGCGCAGCTGTTTTATACATATGCATTGAAGCCTGATACCTATGTTACGGATCTTCATCCGGTAATGTTAATGCTGCAGATGTACTGCTTCTTCTTTTATCTTTACCTGAATTTCTCCGGGTACTGCGATGTTGTTATAGGCATAGGCAGTCTTCTCGGGGTGCGGCCACCTGAGAATTTCAACATGCCGTTCATTGCGCAGAACATATCTGATTTCTGGCTCCGCCAGCACCGGTCGCTGACCTTGTGGCTAACCGATTATGTATTTTCGCCTGCATATAAATGGGGTCTTGGTAACACGGTTCTTTCTGCCCATCCTTTGGCTGCGGGCAATATGGCGATATTACTTACAATGCTTGTTTCCGGTATTTGGCATGGGACAACTGTCGGGTTCCTGTTCTTTGGCCTGGTACACGGGATATTTCTGGCAATTTATCATACCTGGGACCATTTCCTTACTGGTCACCTTGGGAAAAAGCGGGCAATTCAATTACGCAGGAACTGGCTGGCGAGAGCGGTCGGTATTATCCTTACGTTTAATGCTGCGTCATTTGCATTTATATTCTTCCAGCTTGACACGCAACATCTGCTTGGCTCTCTGAACAGGCTTGTTGGATAGTATGAAAAACGACCGTATCACTATTACTCGTATAACACTCAAGCTGGTTCTTGTGATGGCCCTGCTTGCCGTGCTGATGTTGCTATCAACGTCTGAGGTTGATTTTGTTTACACAGGATTCTAGAAAACCGGCCCTGGCTATATCGGTTATATTTATCAGCTGTTGCCTGTATGCGGGCAACCTGGTGCTGTTGAACAGGGTCACCATCTGGGCTGAACAGGAGCTTGGTGCTTTCCCGTTCCAGCAGGAAGACTGGCTGCGCTATATTACCCCTTCACAGTTCACCCGCGATAATCGTGACAGGATAATGCTGACCGGTCCGTCGACCGTGCGCGAGAATCTCCTGTATGAGCAATTTACAGCCGCTTTTCCGGAACATGTTATTTACCAGGGCGGGATCAGTCTGGGTACAATCGACGATGTTAATGCGGCCCTGGATTACATTGAAGGAGTCCACGGAACGGATTCCTTGCCCCGGATTATAGTATTGGGCATCTCTCCAAGATTTATCGCTAATATCCCGGAGGAGCGGCCGTTCAGGGAAGGTATAGATCGGTACAGTCCCTACTTTAATACTATTCAGGGCAATGCCGGAATTGATCTGGAATCCAAGGGATATTTTGAATCAGTCGTAGCCCGTCTAAGGTTTTTCCAGTACAAGAAGCCTGAACAGTATCGAACCGCTCTCCTGGCGGTACTGAGTTACACGCTTTCGGGTGTGAAAATCGGCGATGCAATCCCTGGCATGGTGGAAAAAACATTTTTACAGCGGCAGAGTGACCGTCTTTTCAAACATCCTGTTATTAAGCACCTTATTGAAAATACCCGTTTCAAGAGAGCGCTGGATCATGATTTCACAGAGGTGCTGGCATGGATGATTTCACCCTATAAATATCGCCTGGACCCGCCTGCAAATCAGGAATCACTGGTTGAGTGGTCAAATAGCCCTGACTCATGGTGGCGACTGGTATATAAATGGAACCCTGTGGATACAGAGCAGCAGACCCTGGCAAGACTGAAGCGGTTAACTGATTTTGTAGATACGCACGGTATCCGGTTGCTGGTCATCAATATGCCGGAAAGGGATATCAGTCGCGTGAATTACCACGATGAGAACTACAGGGCCTACATTTCATTAATCGTCGATGCTGTTGGTGATAAACGATTCCTGGACCTGCGGGACTTCCTGGAGCAGGATGAGTTCTATGATCTTGAGCACAGCGTATATCCCGGTTCACTCCGGCTGACAAACGAGGTCATCAGGAGTCTCAGGGATATTCTGGATTGAATGAGTAATTGTATTGCTTCAATCCTTCTGTCTTATATTACAGTTAATTTATCAGGGCCATGAAAACGATCAGGAAACTGCTGGAAGAAAACCGCGAGGAGGAAGCTCTGCTTGCGATACTGGATAGCGCGCGCCGCACATCCGATTACAATGTGTATTCCCGGTTATGTCGAATGCGGCAAAAGCTCGAGCCTGGTTTGCCGGAGGCCCTTGGCATACAGGACCTGAGGATTGCCATACTGGGAGGGGCTACCACCGGCTTCCTGGAGCAGCCACTGAAGCTGGAACTGGAAACACACGGAATCAGTTGCGAATTATTCTGTGGAGATTACAACACTTTTGTCTCTGAAATGATGGACAAAAACAGTGATACCGCAACATTCAACCCGGATATCACCTTTTTATTGCTGACGCCATACAACATTTCAGACTGGCCTGTTATCGGTGATTCACCAGATGAGGTGGATAAACTTGCAGAGCGCGTCAGTAACCACTGGCTTGGATTATGCGAGTCATTTCATTCGATTACCGGTAGTGAAATTATAGTAAATAATATGCATATGCTGCCAGTTCGCCCTTCGGGTAATCTGGGCTGCCGACTTCCATGGGATCGCAACAGTTTTCTGGGCCGGATAAATCAAAAACTGGGTACAAGTGCGCCACCATACGTACACATTCTGGACGTGGCATCTCTTTCCTCTTTATACGGGATATCACGATGGTTCGATATTCGTTACTGGCATCATTCCAGGCAACCGGTAGCCTTTGAATGTATTGTTCCATTTGTCCGGAATGTCTCTGCAATTATCAGTGGTATATATGGACGTAGCTGTAAGTGTGTAGTGCTTGATCTTGATAATACCCTCTGGGGCGGGGTCGTCGGTGACGATGGTATAGAGGGAATAAGGATTGGTGAAGGTGATGCAGAAAGCGAGTCCTTCAAGTCGTTTCAGGAATATCTGCTGGAATTGAAGAAGAGGGGGGTGTTGCTTGCAGTCTGTAGCAAGAATAATGAGGATATCGCTCTTGCAGCTTTCGAGCAGTTGCCGGAGATGGTCTTGAAACGTGATGATTTTGTTTCCTTCAAGGCAAATTGGGACACGAAGCCTGAAAACTTGTTGGCAATAGCGGAAGAGCTGAATATCGGTCTCGATGCCATGTTGTTTGTGGATGACAACCCTGCCGAGAGAGAACACGTGAGGCAGGCGCTCCCCGGGGTCAACGTGCTCGAATTGTCAGATGACCCCGCCCTTTACCCGACCTTGCTGGACCAGTGCGGCTTGCTGGAACCGGTCAGTATTACCAGCGAAGATCGTGAGAAAACCGATCAGTACCGTGAAAACGCCAGGCGTAAGGAGATTGAATCCGCGCATTCTGATTACGAAGGTTATCTGAAGTCCCTGGAGCAACGCGCAGAGATACGAAACTTTGAGCCGAATCAGCTGGACCGTATTACACAGCTTATAAATAAAACCAACCAGTTCAACCTGACAACACGAAGACTAAGCCGTTCGGAAGTTGAGGCGTTGATGAATAGCCAGGATGCTTTTTCTGTATATGTCAGACTTGTTGATCGTTTTGGCGATAACGGACTGATAAGTGTCCTTTCAGGGCATAAGGAAGATAATATATTATACGTGGACCTGTGGCTTATGAGTTGCCGTGTATTCAAGCGTGGCATCGAACATCTTCTTGCAAATTACCTTTTTGAGCATGCAGGCAAGCTTGGTATAGATACGGTTCACGGTATATATATTCCCACGGCGAAAAACAGTCTGGTTAAAAATCTTTATGAAAGTCTTGGTTTCAGGAAGATCAGCGAGGATGGTGATAAGTCAAGCTGGGTAATCAGGGTGGTAGACTATAAACCTGCAAGTGTGCATGTTTCACTTATGTAAAGGATTGTGACTATGAATGAAACAGCTATCTGGGAACAGCTGACATCAGTGTTCCGGGAAGTATTTGATGATGATGAAATCACAATTGGTCCCGAGACCACAGCAGAAGATATTCTCGAGTGGGACTCGATGTCCAATATTCAGCTCCTGGTAGCTATCGAGGGCAGGTTTGCT
>JAOULY010000244.1 GCA_029881775.1 Gammaproteobacteria bacterium | reverse complement strand
AGCGTCAGGGTCGCCATCAGTCGCGCAGCTCCCGGCCGGTGAGCCGCAGGAACACGTCTTCAAGCCCGGTCGGCCGGTGCACGAAACGCAGTTCATGGCGGTCCTTGAGCTGTTCAATGAGGGGTGCCGGGTTGTGCGTGTAGCAATACAGGCTGTTACCCATCTGCTCCAGTCGACAACCACTGCCCGTGGCAAGCGCCTGCATTGCATCGCCCTGTCCGCGCATCTCGATGACATCCGTTTCAACATGGCGTGCGATCAATTCAAGCGGTGATCCCTGTGCCAGTATGCGGCCGTGGTCCATGATGACCAGTTCATCGCACAGGCGCTCGGCTTCTTCCATATAGTGTGTGGTCAGCAGCAGCGTTTTGCCATGGCTCTTCAGTTCGGTGAGGCGTCCCCAGATAACGTGGCGTGCCTGCGGGTCAAGCCCGGTGGTTGGTTCATCCAGCACGACCAGTTCGGGCTCGTTGATCAGTGCCCGGGCAATGGTCAGCCGTCGTTGCATACCGCCGGACAGTGCATCCGGCTTGGCCTTGCGTCGCTCTCCGAGGGAGACAAAATCCAGCAGGCGGTCGATGCGCGTGTCAATATCAGCGCCGGACAGCCCAAAGAACGAGGCGTACACCGCCAGGTTCTCCTCGACCGTGAAATCCGGGTCGAGGTTATCCGCCTGCGGGACGATGCCGGTGCGGCCGCGGATCGCCGCGGCATGTTGCTGCACCGGCAAGCCGAACACCGTGAGTTCGCCGTCTGAAACCGGCGTGAGTCCCATGGTCATACGCAGCGTGGTGGTCTTGCCGGCACCGTTAGGGCCGAGGAAGCCGAAGCACTTGCCGGGCTCGATTGAAAAATCTATTCCGTCGACGGCGCAGTAGTCACCGAACCGTTTGGTCAGTGCGCGGGCGGCTACTATGGGTGCATCAGGCTGTCTGGTTGCGGTCGCTTGCATGCCCGCATTGTAACGGGTTTTGGGCAGGGTTGCGTGTGCCGAACACGCTCCACCGTCGTTCCCGCGAACGACTCTGCATGGAGTAGGAGAACTCGCGTAGCGAGTGAGAGACTGGCCCGGGCCATGCAGGAGGTAGAGCAATGCATGGTGCAATTGCCGGGGCGGTTATGACATTTTTTTATAGCCGGGATATTGCTGGCAACTAGGCCGGCAGGAAATCTATCGGATAGGTAATTGTTACTTCGTTGACGTCTTTCGCACCGAAATTGAACATTTTTACGCGGGAAGTGATCTTGCTACCGAGGTCGGCATCAGCCAGTTCACTGGAGACGATGTCACAACGGGTGACCTTGCCGCTGGGGGCTATGGTCAGGCGCAGCACCACCTTGCCCTGCAGGGTGGGATCCTTGCGTAGCGCGCGATTGTAGACGCTGTAGATCGAACCCTTGTTGCGGTCGAATATCATCTGGATTTCTTCAATGCTGCGGCCGGCCGAACGACTGCCCTTCCCCTTGCCACCCACATTACTGGTCTCTGCATTACCCGCAGGGCTGTGTACCGTGGTGGTCGAGCGACCGGCCAGTGAGCCACCGCCGGTATTGCGACTGAGCGAGGCGGTCTGGATGCCGCCACTCGAGCTGGTTGTGCCCGCTGTCAGGATGGCGCGCTCGGTTTTGTTTGCCTGCCCGCCGGCCTGTGTCAGGTTCTTGTTACTGAAACTCTTCGTTACCGTGTTCTGGCGCATATCAGACAGCGAGTCACTCAATGCCAGCAGGCCGGACTTCTCGGCCTTTTGCCGGGCGGTCACTTCCGGTTTAACCGGTTTTGGCTTGTTGACCACTACCTTTTTCGGTTTTTCCACCGGCCTGGGTTTTTCCGCCTTCTTCGGCAGCGGCTTTTTCACTTCAACCTTCGGCGGTGGCGGCGGCTTGATGATTTCTTTCTCGAAGATCAGTTTTACCAGTCGCGGCGGCTCCTCGATGACCGGTCGTTCGATTTCCGGTAGTGGCAGAAACGGCATCAGCAGGCCAAGCGCCACCATGATCAGCAGGTTGTTGCGCGCAATGCGGCTGAAGCGACGGTCATCGTCGTTTGCCACGCCCCACGACATGTAGAAATCAAGCGCGCCGGCCGACATCAAACTTCCTCCAGCGACTTCTGCAGGACGGCAAGCGAGACCCGGTGATAGCCGGCCTCGGTACAGGTTGCCATGACTTTCTTCAGCAGGCTGTACGGGATGCTTTTGTCACCCATAATGGTGGCTTCAATCTTTACCGGCTTGCCGGTGGATTGTTTTTGCATGAGCCTGGCGAGTTCGCCTGCCAGTGCGGTTTTCAGTGGCTCAAACGTCATACCACTGCTATTCATCACTGCCTTGACCGGGGCAATGATCTCGCCGTGTAACAGCACGTTGTCTGTATTTATCATGACAACAACTGTCTGGCGCGGCTGCTCCTCGGACACGGACTCCGGCAGATCAACCGACCTGTGCGTCGGTAATACCTCGCCATCGGATGAATTAACCAGCAGGAAGAACACCAGGATGGTAAAAATATCCATCAGCGAAACCAGGTTGATAGCCAGCGCACCCTGCTTGCGCTTGTGGTGCTTCTCCATTCGCGCTGCGCGGCGTGACATCTTCATTTGCCGGCCATCCTCGTGTTTGTCAGCGGTGCGTCACCAATCGATATTTCAGGGAACAGCTCTGCGCTTTGGACGCTACCCGCCTGTACGACCTGTGCAACTCGTACCCGGTCCATGACCTGTACGAGCGTGTCGTAGGAGGTATCGCTTTCCAGCAACAGCGTGGCGTCGAGCTTTTCGGGGAAGCGCGCCTTGATCTGTTGCAACAGCAGCGAGAGCTGTTCGTAGTCGAATTCACCGTTTTCCCTCGGGAAGCTGCTAAGCAAGCCACCCGAACGGTTGCCAACGGCAATACTGTTGTCGCGCACGATAATCTCCAGGTCGAATCTCGGTTCCTGGATATTCAGTTCGTGCTCGGCCGCTGCCGGCAGGTTGAGTTCGAGCACGGTGATGCGTGTGAACACAGCCGTAATCAGCAGGAACGGCACCAGTATCACCATCAGGTTCATGAACGCGGTGATATTGATGTCCGCCGGTTCCTGCATCAGCCGACGGCGATTGAGACGACGTCTCATCCGGCCTTGGCCCCGTTATTGACCGGACTATCCGTCAGGCTGTTGAGGAACTTCACCGAGGCCATCTCCAGACTGTCAACCAGTTGCGTGGTCTTGGTTTGCAGGACGGCATAGATCAGCAGCAAGGGAATGGCCACCATCAGGCCGAAGGCCGTGGTGTTCATTGCCACCGAAATACTGGCGGACAGCATGTCGGCCTTCTCGGACGGGTTGGCCGAGGCCACCGCGGTAAAGGCCTGGATCAGCCCGATAATGGTACCCAGCAAGCCCAGCAACGTGGCGATATTGGCAAACGTGGCAAGGTAGCCGGTACGTTTTTCAAGATTAGGCACTGTTTCCATGAGCCCTTCTTCCATCGCGATTTCGACATCGTCACGACGACGCGAAGTACGGGCGCGGCTGAGACCGTAGCTGAAAATGTGGCTGATGGCCGAGCGGGATTTTTCGGTCAGCATGGCCACCTGCATCAGGTCACCTTTCGCCAGGTGCGGCTGCACCTTCTGCCACAGGCGATGATTGCTGGATCGCGCAACACTGAGATAGAACCAGCGCTCGATGGCGATTGCCATACCGAGTGCCAGCACAATGACAATCGGGTACATGAATAAACCGCCGGACTGGAAAAATCCGACCACGGTATTATAAATATCCATAATGATGCTCCTGTTGCTTCCCCTTGAATAATGGCAGGCACAGCCATACCACCTCAGACCTTATCGACATGGAACCGGCAAGATTTACACGCCTTTCAACCATATATGCGCGGTTTACTCTGAACTGTGAACTGCTTCGTAATATTCGAGTTCCCTGAGGAATACGTCACGGTCGATGGGTGCAAGGATCTCATCGACCAGGCTGTT
>JAOULY010000243.1 GCA_029881775.1 Gammaproteobacteria bacterium | reverse complement strand
AAGCATGAACAGTCCGCCGGCGAGGAAGCAGAGATTCACCCACTCCCAGCCGGCGCCGCCCGCCAGGCCGAACAACGCGCCGCTCTGCAGTTCGGTCAGGGTCTCGCCCAGTCCAAGCCGCGTGCGCACCGTGTCCAGCGGTGTCGCCATGGTAACGGCGTCGATAGAAGCGGCGCCCGGCAGGCTGCCGGTAAGGAACAGGCTGAACGTGCTGGCCAGGTCCGGGTGATTGCCGGGGGCCGGCCACAGGGTCATCTCCAGCGGGAAGGAAATCAGCAGCACCACGTAGCCGACCATGGCCGGGTTGAACGGGTTGTAGCCAAGGCCGCCGTACAGTTGTTTGGCGATGATGATGGCAAACAGGCTGCCGATGACCGCTATCCACCAGGGCGCCAGTGGCGGCAGGGCCAGCGCCAGCAGCAAGCCGGTGACGAGGGCGCTGCCATCCAGCAGTGTGTGTGCGACCGCGCGCCTGCGCAGCCGTAGCATGGCTGCCTCGGCAATCAATGCGGTGATGCCGGCGATCAGCAGGTTGAATAAAACACCCCAGCCGAACAGCCAGAAAAAGCAGGCGGTACCCGGTAACAGTGCCAGCAGCACCAGCCGCATCATCGACGGTACGCTGTCGTTAACCGGCAGGTGGGGTGAAGTCCAGGTCCTGAATTCCATTAGCCCTTGTCATCCTCCGGATGATGGACGGAACCGCGCCGACGGTCGGCCGCCTCGATTTGCTGCAACTGTTCGTCGGTCAGGTTCTCGGTGTTGGCGGGTGTGAAGCCTGCCTGTTCCTTTTTCCGTTTTACCCGCTCCAGCGCGGCCTGGATGGCGGCCTGGCGCGGGTCTTCTCCGACGCTGCCCTGCGTGGAAACGGCACGCTTCTTTTTTTCCAGCCGCTCAGTGCGTTCCTGCTTGATGCGTTCCAGTCGCGCCAGTCGTGCCTCGTGACGATGGCGTGCGACGTCCGCGGCCTGTTTCTGTTTTTCCTGTGCCCAGATCGTGGTCTTCGCATGTCGATAGTACTGTACCAGCGGAATATGACTCGGACAGACATAGGCGCAACAACCGCACTCGATGCAGTCGAACAGGCCGAAATCCTGCGCGGCGTCATGGTTGCCGCTGCGGGCGAACCAGTACAGCTGTTGCGGCAGCAGGTCAGCGGGACAGGCCTCGGTGCACTTGCCGCAACGTATGCAGGGCAGGGCTGCCCGGGGTGATGGCATGGTTTGCGGCGTCACTGCCAGTATGCAGTTGGTCGTCTTGATGACCGGCACGGCGTCGCTGCCGACGGCATAACCCATCATCGGGCCGCCGATCAGCAGGCGCTCGATGTCGCTGCTATAACCACCGGCGGCGGCAATTACGTGACTGACGGGTGTGCCGATCAGTACGTCGAGATTACCCGGCTCGCGAACGCCGTCGCCGGTAACCGTGACAAGGCGTGAAAGCAACGGCCTGCCCGCGTTGATGGCCTGATGAACGGCGGCCACCGTGCCGACGTTCTGGCAGATGATGCCGATGTCGGCGGGTAGTCCCATGCTCGGTACTTCGCGGTTGGTGATGACCTTGATCAGTTGCCGTTCGCCGCCGGTTGGATAGATGGCCGGCACTTCGACCAGCCGTATGCCGTAGTCACCGTTCTCGAGTACTGCGCGTATCGCCGCGCGTGCTGCCGGCATGTTGTCCTCGATCGCGAGCACGCAGTGTTGTGGTTTCAGTATGTGTTGCAGGATCCGGATGCCGCTAATGATGTTTGCGGCCTGGTCAATCATCAGGCGCTCGTCGCAGGTAATCCATGGCTCGCATTCTGCGCCATTAATCAGCAGCAACTCGATGTCATGTTTACGCGCCAGCTTGACCTGTGTCGGAAATCCCGCGCCGCCGAGTCCGACAATGCCCGCACGGCGAATCAGTTCGCACAAGCTTGCCGGGTCTGTCTGCAGGTAGTCGACGGGTGGCATCATCGGCCCGGCCGTATCCTTGCCGTCGGTATCGATCACGATGCAGGGGGCCGGCAACCCCGAGGGGTGGGGTACCGGCCGTGTTTCGATCGCCGAGATGGTCCCGGATGTGGGTGCGTGTAACGGCACACTGACTTGCCCGACCGGCTCGGCCAGCATGTCTCCCTTGTGTACCCTGTCTCCTGCCTGGACAAGGCATTTCGCGGCTTCACCAATGTGTTGCTGCAGGGGCAGCACCAATTGTGGCGGGATACCCGCCGAACGGGCCGGACTCGCCAGCGAGACCGCGCGGTTTTCCGCCAGCTTCAACCCGCCGTTGAAATGATACAGGCGATCGAACTCGCCCAGCGGTGACAGTGACCGTATTCGATGTTGCTCAGCCACTGGTTTTGATTGCCCCGGTTTCAATAACGGGTAGTGGCCATGACCAGGTGGCGGAGGTTGTCTTCACCGGCACCACGTGGATGCATTCCACGGGACACGGCGGGATACAGAGGTCGCAGCCGGTGCACTCGGACGCGATGACGGTATGCATCTGCTTGGCCGCGCCCAGGATGGCGTCCACCGGGCAGGCCTGGATGCACAGGGTGCAGCCGATGCAGACCTGTTCGTCAATGATGACAACGGTTTTCTCGCTGTGTTCGCCATGTTCCGGGTTGAGCGGTTTGGGATCAACGCCGAGCAAATCGGCCAGTCCCTGGATAGTCACTTCACCACCGGGCGGGCACTGGTTAATGTCGGCCTCGCCGGCGGCGATCGCTTCGGCATAGGGACGACAGCCGGCGTAGGTGCATTGCCCGCACTGCGTCTGCGGCAGCAGGGCATCGATTTGATCGACCACGGGATCGCTTTCCACGCGAAACCGGATAGCCGCATAGCCCAGCACCAGGCCGATAATTACGGCGAGGATGCCCAGCGTGACGAGTGCGATCAGCATGACCCGGTAGGCCCCTTAACCCTTGACGAGGCCGGAGAAACCCATGAAGGCGAGTGACATCAGGCCGGCGGTTACCAGCGCAATGGCAGAGCCGCGAAACGGTTCCGGCACGTCTGCCGCCGTGAGGCGTTCCCGCATGGCGGAAAACAATATCAACACCAGCGAGAAGCCGACTGCCGCACCGAAACCGTAGACGGCCGAACCGATAAAATCGAGGTCCTGCTGGACGTTCAGCAGCGCAACGCCCAGCACGGCACAGTTGGTGGTAATCAACGGCAGGAAAATGCCCAGCACCTTGTACAGCAGCGGGCTGGTTTTGTGCACGACCATTTCGGTGAATTGCACGACCGCGGCAATCACGAGGATAAAGGTAATGGTGCGCAGGTACTCGAGGCCAAACGGCTCGAGCAGGAATTCATTGGCGAGGTAGCTGCAAACCGATGACAGTGTCAGGACAAAGGTGGTCGCGAGCGCCATACCGGTGGCCGTGTCGACACTGCGGGAGACGCCCATGAACGGACACAGCCCGAGAAACTTCACCAGGACAAAGTTATTGACCAGCACGGTACTGACGAGGATTAGGGCCAGCTCTGTCATGTCGATATACGCATCAATTTCTCAGCAAGCTGTAGGAGCGGACGCTGTCCGCGAATAAATCTGACTGCTTGTTCGCGCATGCCTGCGCTCCTACAAAATATTTGTCTGCCACGAAAAATTCTTTACCACTATTTAACCCGCATGCCCGGTTGTGCACCGTCATCCGGGTGCAGCACAAACAGCTCGCTGCCGCCGGGGCCGGCGGCCAGCACCATGCCCTCGGAAATGCCGAAGCGCATTTTGCGCGGTGCCAGGTTCGCTACCATCACCGTCAGCTTGCCTTCCAGTGACTCCGGCGTATAGGCCGACTTGATGCCGGCAAATACATTGCGGGTCTCCCCGCCAAGATCAAGCGTCAGTTGCAGCAGCTTGTCGGCGCCTTCCACGTGTTCGGCCTTTGCAATGCGCGCAATACGCAGGTCCAGTTTTGCAAAGTCGTCGAAGGCGATGGTTTCGCTGATCGGGTCGTCGGCCAGCGGGCCGGTGCCTGCCGCTGCGCTAGTGC
>JAOULY010000017.1 GCA_029881775.1 Gammaproteobacteria bacterium | reverse complement strand
CGGCAAATTCACCCGGCAGGTCGCGCGGTTCATGTGCACGCTGCAACGCCTGCAGCGCACTAATCATCTTGTTCCGGCCGGCCAGCGAGGCACCACCCGCATCGGCACGGAATTCCCGGCGACGCGAAAACCACATGACTATCATCGAGGCAAGGATCGATAACAACACTTGCGCCACGATAGATGTAATAAAGTACGCCGGCCCGTAACCGCGCTCGGTCTTGAAGACCACCCGGTCCACCACGTGACCGACAATCCGCGACAGGAAAATAACAAAGGTGTTAACGACACCCTGGATCAAGCCGAGTGTCACCATGTCGCCGTTGCTGACGTGTGCTATCTCGTGACCCAGCACTGCCTCGACCTCGTCCTTGCTCATGTTGCGCAACAGGCCGGCGCTGACCGCAACCAGTGCACTGTTGCGCCGCATACCGGTCGCAAAGGCATTCGGCTCAGGCGAATCGAAGATACCCACCTCCGGCATACCGATACCGGCCTGCCTCGCCTGGTCCTTGACCACGTCGACCAGCCACTGCTCGGTGCTGTTGGCCGGCTGTTCGATTATCTTGACGCCCATGGAGCGCTTCGCCATGAACTTGGACATGGCCAGCGAGATAAACGAGCCGCCGAATCCGATCACGGCGGACATCACCAGCAGCGCCTGCAGGTTCAGGTCGACACCGTTCTCTGCCAGGATACCATCGATACCAAGCACCTGAAAAACAACACTTATAAGCACCAGCACGGCCGCATTGGTTGCCAGAAACAGGAATATTCGCATCATGTCGGTTTACCTTCGCAATTAAAATTGGTTGGCCATATAGATTGTGGCTTTACGGGAAAATTCAATGTTTGGGTTTGGGTTTGGGTAAAAAGAATTGCCACAGAGGACACAGAGTTCACAGAGAAGCCCCTGATTATTCGTCATTGCGAGCGTAGCGCGGCAATCCTGGACGATGGAATCAATCAATTGGAGATTGCCGCGTCACTTCGTTCCTCGCAATGACGGCGTTCTGATAATTCATCAGAAGTTCCGCATTTTTCTCTGTGAACTCTGTGTCCTCTGTGGCAGCTCTCCACCCAGCCCGCCTCTAAACTACAACGCATTGCCAAACAATTACCAGAAATCTGTGGCAGCCCTTCATCCAGCCTGCCTCTCAAACACCAACGGCACCACGTCGCGGAAGTGACTGGCAAAGTGGACCGTCATATCTTCCTGGATATGCTCAGGCAGGTCTTCAAAATCACCCCGGTTGGCTTCCGGCAGAATCAACTCACGGATACCGGTACGCTTTGCTGCAATCACCTTCTCCCGGATACCGCCGACCGGCAACACATCGCCGGTCAGGGTCATTTCACCGGTCATGGCCAGTTTACGCACCGGCCGCCGTCCACGCGCCAGCGACAGTAACGCCGTAGCCATGGTGATGCCGGCACTCGGCCCGTCTTTCGGCGTGGCACCGGCCGGCACATGCAGGTGTATGAAGGCCTGCTTGAACCAGTCCGGTTTGACACCCAGCCTGTCGGCATTCGACAGGATAAAGCTGTAGGCAATCTCGGCGGATTCTTTCATGACATCACCCAGCTGGCCGGTCAGCTTCAGCCCGCGGGTATAGCTGTGAATACGCGTTGCCTCGATACTGAGTGTCGCGCCGCCCATGGCCGTCCAGGCCAGTCCGGTGATCACGCCCACCGCACTGCGGTGTCGTTCACGTTCGAATAGCGGCTTGCCGAGGTATTCCTCGACATCTGTGACACGCACCCGCACCGGCGCCTGTGCACCCTTGAGCAGCTTGACCACGGCCTTGCGGGCGATCTTGCCAAGGTATTTCTCGAGTCGTCGGACACCGGCCTCGCGCGCATAACCCTCGATAATGCGCCGCAACGCCGCCGTGTCGATACGTAACTGGCCCCGCTTCTTCAAGCCGGCGCGCTGCAGCACCCGTGGCAACAGGTGCTTTTTGGCGATGGCCAGTTTTTCACTGGCGAGATAACCGGACAGGTTGATCACTTCCATGCGATCAAGCAGCGGCCCGGGAATGGTGTCGAGCTGGTTGGCGGTACAGATAAACAGCACCTTGGAAAGATCAAACGGCACGTCAAGGTAGTGGTCATGGAAGTCGCTGTTCTGCTCCGGGTCAAGCACCTCCAGCAACGCCGAGGCCGGGTCCCCGTGGTAGGAGGCACCGACCTTGTCCAGCTCGTCCAGCATGATCACCGGGTTGGCCGTACCGGTACTCTTGATGGCCTGGATAAATTTGCCGGGCATGGCACCAATGTAGGTGCGGCGGTGACCCTTGATTTCAGCCTCGTCGCGCATGCCACCCAGCGAGAAACGAAAGAACTCGCGCCCCAGCGCATTGGCGATCGACCGGCCCAGCGATGTCTTGCCCACACCGGGCGGACCGACGAACAGGATTATGGAACCGGACACCTCGCCCTTCATGATACCGACACCGAGAAACTCCAGGATGCGCTCCTTGACGTCATCCAGGCCTTCGTGTTCACGGTCGAGGATTGCATGCGCGGCATCCAGGTCGAGCCGGTCCTGGCTGTGCTTGCCCCAGGGCAGCAACGTCAGCCAGTCGAGATAGTTGCGGGTAACGGCGTACTCGGGTGAGCCGGTCTCGAGCAGGGAAAACTTGTCCAGTTCTTCATCGACCCGCTGTTGCACAGTCTCGGTAAGCGTGAGCGACTCGATGCGTTCACGGAACCGGTCCGCCTCGGCCGTCTTGTCGTCCTTGGTCATCCCCAGCTCTTTCTGGATCGCCTTGAGCTGTTCGCGCAGGAACATTTCTTTCTGGTGAGTCTGGACTTCCGCTTCCACGTGCTCGCGGATTTTCATCTGCGCACGCGCCACTTCCAGCTCCTTGTTGATCAGGCGCAGCACCTTTTCCAGACGCGGCAGGATGTGCCGGGTCTCGAGCACTTCCTGCAGTTCTTCCTTGCCGGCCGTTGTCAGGCTGGCGGCGAAATCGGCCAGGTTCGAGGGATCATCCGGGCTGAAATGCTCGAGGAAAACCTTCAACTCTTCACCATACAGCGGGTTGAGCGGCACCAGCTCCTTGATGGTATTGATGATGGCGACGGCGTAGGCCTTGACCTCGGAGATCTGTTGATAATGCTTTTCCGGGTAATACTCGACCCGCGCGCGGAATGGCGGGGTTTTCGTGGCCCAGTGCTGTATGCGGAAACGCTGCACACCCTCCACCAGCACCTGCAGCTTGCCTTCGCCTTTCTGCACGCGATGAATACGGCATGCCGTTCCCATGGTGTAGAAGTCATGCGTGTCGAGCGTGTCCATGTTCTCGGTCTTGACCAGGACCAGCCCGATAATGCCGTGCTTCGCTTCCTTGACGGCCTTGAGCGTCGACTCCCACGGCTCCGCATCGATCAGCAGCGGCATCACCTGGCCGGGAAAGAACGGCCGGGTGCTTTGCGGCAACAGGACAATCTCGGCCGGCAGAACATCCGCCGCAAGGGCAAGACCACCGGACGACGCCTCCGGCTCCAGTGAGTCGCCGGTTTCGGTTTGCTCTATATCCATGTGACTATTCAAGCCTTGTTTTCGGGAGGGGGCAAGTTGCAAATGGGGGCGAATTCATGTTTTTCAAGCCATTGCCGGGAACCCCGCAAGCTGTATACTGTCACAAGAAACATCTTTGGGGGCGACCTGGCTTCGACGTGGGTTGCGAAACCTGAGGTGCATGCCGAGGGGCAGATGACCTCGTAAATCCAACTGCAAAAACTATAGTTGCCAACGACGACAACTACGCACTCGCAGCTTAAACCCCTGTAGGGTGCCGTCTGACCGGAGCCGTGCTTGTGCGTCCGGGTCCCCCGTCCCCGGACAGGAGACATTCAGGCGTCGACTCTCACAAGATCGTGATGAAGCACGTCCGGGGCTGATTCACTAAAACTTTACGGAATCGCTGGTTATCTTCCCTGCCCGTCGGGTAGTGACCAGTTAAATTAATAGACGTGGATAAGCATGTAGAGCCGATGGCAGAGGACTTGCGGACGCGGGTTCGATTCCCGCCGCCTCCACCAACTGGGAAAAGGGTTACCCTGACAGGTAACCCTTTTTTATTGGTGAAACAGAGCAATCTATACGACTGTAATCACCGCATGGCTCCCGGCAAATTACCCTGCAGAAACAACAGGGACAATATTTAGCGCAAGCGGCTATTAAGACATCACGAAATACGCATACTTCGCACCACTCCCCAAATACATACAACGGAATAGACAGCCACAAGCGCGCCAATATAACCCATGATCAGCCCGCGACCTGTAACGCCTGGAATCAACGGAGGGACCACAAGGACAGCGAGGGTACCAAGACCAAACTTTACATGGGACATAAACGAGGCAGGCGCATAGACATAAGCCCTCCCGTGTCGATCATGCTTTCCTGCAAATGCCATTTCATGCATATCCGCATCATATGCGGCAATTTGTACGTTCATTGAATTTCCCCAGGTACGATTAAACACACACCACAACATGTACGACTGACACACAGTCGAACGCCCTCACGTGTTGCCGGACTTGATTAAGTAGAGCTAGCTTGCCGAAACCGGCGGTGCACGGGGATTAAAGGGATTGTATTCGAACGAACCTGAAGTAAAGACGCTTACTACTGCAACTTTATAATGCGTCAGAGTGATTTGTTGCCGGACCCCGTCAATACATATAGAGGCCGGATTGCAACTGGAACCGGAATCATCAAGGATTACTGGCTGAGATATCAGCGCAGGATTTTCACCATGCTCATGCCTGTCATCGCTACGCTGGCTGATTTCAGATGCAAGCGCACCCTCGCCGAGGATAATAAGGCAGGCAACAACAAATTTTGCCCATATGCGATGCATGATTCAGTTGGTACCTTTATGCGCCAGTATAGTTACCATCCAGTACTCGAAATCTGACAACGTATTAAAAGAATAATTCATCTGCTTATTACATTGCTTGATCTCCAGCGCGCTTTTCCTCACCTACATCAGACTAGGGAACAAGGTGCTGATTCTCAACTCCCTGCTTCCAGTGAATAATATTTTCCATTGCAAGGCTGGTATAGATGGTGCCGTCTTTTGTGATTACCAGGATCTTGTGCACATCCATGCTGTCAGCAATCTTCTTCCAGTTTTCGATGCCGGCTATATGCAAGGTTACGGCGAATGCATTGGCGGTTAACGCACTGTCATGCATGACGGTGACCGAAACGACATCCTCGACCGGCTGCCCGGTGCGCGAATCGACTATATGTCGATACACACGACCCTGCCTGCCAAATGATTTGTCAAATGCCCGCACGGTCACAACTGACTGATCATCAACATTCTCTATCGAGCCGATAAAATGCTCACCACTTGCATCCGGTATCCCCACCCACCAGTCATGATCACCTCGCGTGCCAGTAGTACGCACATTACCGCCGATACTGATCATGGCATTCTCGACGCCGATACTCTTCAGGTATTCAATACCCTTGTCCAGGGTAAGCCCGCGGATCATGTCGCCAAATTCAAGCCTGACCAGCCGGTTCCGGCTACTTATCCTGTTACCGCGGATAATCAGGTCATCCATGGACGGTCGTTGTCTGACTATCTTTGCTATCTGCTTGTCAACAAGGCGTTGCACGACATCCGGATACGGTGACTCGCTGCATTCGTCCCGGTCGCAGCGAAACTCCCAGAAAGCCGTCAGCTCACCTGCGGCCGGGTTGAACAAGCCACCGCTTGCATTGAATAATCCGATGGCATCCTTTATAAGCTCCAGCATGCCATCACTGACCGTCATGGAGCGCCCATTGCCAAGCGCCTCATTCAACTGTGCCAGTTCGCCCTGCTCCTCGAATGTATAGCCAATATAATCGAGCGCCTGCAGTTCTTTCTCAACTGCGCCAATAATCTCGCCGGTCTTCTCTGCCGGTACATCTACGAGCGTAATTTGTCCAAATGTGCCGTGCACATCGATCCTGTCTTCGACAAGACCTTCATTCCGCTCACAACCTGTAACCAGCAAGAGCATAATGACAGCCAATAACGAGCCAATGACGTGTTTATATTTCATGACAGGTTCCATTATCATGGCATCCAGCGATACGACGGGTTGTTGGGCATACACTGTGTTTAATCATATCAGCCTCAGAAAACCAGGTTGATCATGATCATCATTACGATCAGGAAAAGTACCGTCATAATGCCACCTGCGCGCATGAAGTCCGGCACCCGGTAACCACCCGGCCCCATCAGCAAGGCGTTAACCTGGTGAGTCGGGATCAGGAATGAATTGGAAGTGGCGATTGCAACTGTCAGCGCAAATATTGCCGGATCAGCGCCCGCGTGAATGGCGAGATTGACTGCCAGCGGCACCAGCAACACCGTGGCACCCACATTTGACATAACCAGGGTAAAGAAGGTTGCCAGTATGGCCAGCGCCGTTTGTAAAACCCACACCGGCACATCGCCCAGCACGGCAAGCGTTTGTTGTGCAATCCAGGCGGCTGTCCCGGTGTTTTCGACCGCCATGCCCAGCGGGATCAGGCTGGCGAGCAGGAACACGGTCTTCCAGCTGACCGCCTTGTAGGCCTCATCCATGCTCAGCACACCGGAGAGCACCATACCCAGCGCGCCGGTCAGTAAAGAGATAGAAAGCCGTAAATCCGTGAACAGCACCAGGGCGAGCGCGACGAGAAAGAAAACCAGTGCATGCCCGACTTTCTGTGGACGCATTTCCTCGCGCGGGTATTCAGTTGTAACAACAACAAAGTCACGATTGGTTTCCAGCCGCGCGAGGGCCTCCCAGGTGGTATGCACGACCAGCGTATCACCCGCCTCCAGCGGCAGGTTGCGAATGTCATCGCCCTCACGCAAGGTCTTGCCCCCGCGATGCAGGCCAACCATGGCCACCCCATACGTCTTGCGCATCCATACGTCTCGCGCACTCTTGCCGATAAGGCTCGAACCGGGAGGTATTACCACCTCGGCGACACCTGATTTTGTGGATGACAGGTTTTCACCGAAGCTGTCGAGCGATTTGTGCAGCTTCAGCCCGTACTGCGAAACAAACTTCTCAACATCCAGCGGCGATGCCAGGATGCCCAGCACCATCCCTGCCTCTATGCCACTATCGCGCGCCAGCGCGCCCGGGCCAATGCGCGTCTGGTTATCGCTGCGCCGGGTCGCAATGATGCGAATGTGCGAGCTTGATTCAACATCATCGAATTTCAGATCTATCAGGGAACTGCCGGCCGGCACCTCAACCTCGAACAGGGAATAGTCGATGCCGTAGACATCCTGAAAATAAGCCATGGTATTGGAACCGACCGTGCTGCTTTCCTCATGCCCTCCCGGCAGGACATATTTACCCAGCAGGACGAAATATATTATTCCCGTGGCAAGCAGTGCCAATCCGATCGGGGTGACGTCGAAAAGATGGAACGGGCTCATCTTCTGCGCCGGCGACAATGCCTGGTTGGAGTTCAGCATCAGGTCGTTTAACAGAATTAACGGACTGGAACCCACCAGGGTAACGGTGCCTCCCAGGATGGCGCAGAAACCCATCGGCATTAACAGCCGCGACAGACGCAACCCGGAACGGGCCGAAATTCGACTCACCACCGGCAGAAACAGGGCTGCGGCACCGACGTTTTGCATAAAGCTGGAAATAATGCCAACCGTCCCAGAGATCAGCGGTATTACCCGCCGCTCGGTACGACCACCGTACCTGAGAATGACGCTTGCGACCTGGCTCATGACACCGGTTTTGTCCAGCCCGGCGCCGATGATCATAATGGCAACAATCGAGATAACCGCGTTACTCGCGAAGCCGTCAAACAGATGTTGCGAAGCAACGAACGGATGATCAAGACCAAACAACGGACCAACTAACGTCATTAATCCGAGTAACACCATGATACAAACTGCGGCGACATCGACTTCAAGAATCTCGAATACGAACAGATAAATTGTCAGCAGTAATATCGATGAAACCCAGGCAATCTCCAGCGTCGGAACTGCGCCGGTCAGTTCAAAACCAGCGCCTATGAAGATGGCTGCACCCAGCAGGCGCTTGATCAGGGTTGCTTTAGTCGGGTTACCCACGTTCTACTCCGGAAATACACAACAATGGCTGTATTACCTGTAAGCGGCAGCACAGAAATCGAACAGCTTGAAAATGACACGGCCATACTGACCACAGTCAATCAAACGTTATAGTCTGGTACGGGCGGGCCGTGGAGAATGATGCTGGGATATGCGTCACTGTCGACGATAGTTGACAGTCTGGTGGAAATTACCGATGTATATGCAGGAAATTCTCGTGGGACCGGGCCAGGCAAAATACCGGTCATCAACACCTTGTCTTCAGCCGAGTCCGGAACGTTTCCGGCTTCCAGCTTAATGACCAGTTGCTGGCTTTCCAGCCCGGTAGCCAGGTTGACGTTACTGATACAAAACACAAACACTATGAACAGCGGAAGCAATATTTGCCGCACAGTATTTTGTATGGAAAGCCGCATTAAATAATCTGGTCGCCGGGTGAAAAATTGAGCGCTATTTTAGAATATAACTAACTAGTGATGTATTGTCAATAATATTGATAGGCAGGGTGCCGCGAACAGGCGATCAACAGCCGGTAACTGCCTGCGCCCGGACCTTTAATAATGGCCATGGGGCCAGCATCGCTCGAAGCACCCGTCATCTATTGCAGTGATCCCTCGCGTTACACAGATGCTATCCCGGCTGGACTTACCTGTTTGGAGGCACCCGGTCAGATCGCAAAGTGTACAGCCCCACCCATCACTGGCATGATCGCCTGCCATGACCACCGCCCTTGCATGGTTCCGCCGCGACCTGCGCCTGTCGGACAATCCGGCGCTCTGTGCCGCACTGGAAAATCATCAAAACGTCATCCCGGTTTTTATCCATGCTGCGGACGAACCCGTCGCCTGGCAACCGGGCGCGGCATCCCGCTGGTGGCTGCACCACAGCCTCGTTGCACTGGACGGCCAACTGCAGGCGCAAGGCTCTCGCCTGGTCATACGCAGCGGTCGCGACAGTCTCGAATGTCTGCGCACACTGATCGCGGAGACCGGCGCCACGCAGGTGTACTGGAACCGCCAGTACGAACCGCAGCACATCGCACGTGACAAGGCGATTAAATCCAGCCTGCGCGATGCATTAATCGAGGTAGATACATTTAATGCCGGTTTGCTGTACGAGCCCCGCTCAATCAGCAAGAAAGACGGCGGGCCGTTCCGCGTCTTTACACCGTTCTGGAAGGCCTGCCTGAAAACCGGCCTGCCCGTTGTTGACTGCCTGGCACCAGAACAAATGCCCGCGGTTGATAGCAGGATTGCCGGGGAATCAGTCGACACTCTCGATTTACTGCCGACCATTCCATGGGACAGCGACTTCCCGGCCAGCTGGCAGCCGGGCGAAACGGGCGCGCAGGAAAAACTGCAGGCATTTATCGACGGCGGTGTTACCGACTACGAAGACAATCGCAACCGCCCCGACTATGCCGGCACGTCCATGCTGTCACCACACCTGCACTTTGGCGAAATCAGCCCGCGCCAGGTGGTGCAGACGGTCAGCGAATTCGCCGACCGCGCCGTGCAACCGGGCGTCATTGCCAATACGGAAGCGTTCATTCGCCAAATCGGCTGGCGTGAATTCGCCCACCACCTCCTCTACCACTACCCGCACACCTCTAACCGGCCGCTCGATACACGCTTCGACAAATTCCCATGGCGCAAGGATTACGCCGATGACCTGCGTGCCTGGCAACGCGGTGCAACCGGCATCCCGATCGTCGACGCCGGCATGCGCGAACTCTGGCATACCGGCTGGATGCACAACCGTGTGCGCATGATCGTGGCCTCGCTGCTGGTGAAGAACATGCTGATACCCTGGCAGGCAGGCGCGGCATGGTTCCTGGACACGCTGGTAGATGCCGACCTTGCCAACAACACGCTTGGCTGGCAGTGGAGTGCCGGTTGCGGTGCCGATGCCGCGCCCTGGTTCCGTATCTTCAACCCGGTCACGCAGGCCGGGAAATTCGACCCGCATGGACATTACATCCGTCGCTGGGTACCCGAAATCGCCGCCCTGCCGAATAAATACCTGGCCAGCCCGTGGACCGCGCCGGCCGAGGTGCTCGCCTCATGCAATCTGCAACTCGGACGCGACTACCCTGCCCCGCGGGTCGATCTGAAAGTTTCCCGCGCGACTGCACTGGAGCGGTTTCAGTCAATCAGGAACAATCCCCGCACCCCGCCCGACCCGGCCTGAACCGGTGGCCCGCATGGCCTCGACTGAATGCCGGTATACGGACGCTTGAAGAATGTCTAAAAACTGACACAGATCAATTCGCCGGCCATTTCACACGCGCAAACTACTATTGACCTCAAGCCAAATCGGAGTAATAATGAGAACCATTCTCACTTATATCCCGATTCGGCACTTAGCAATAGCAGGTAAGACATTGGAAAATAAATGTAATCTATCATGCCTGAAGACCGGCGAATGCGCCTGCATCACGGGCATCCACGCCCCGGACGGGATTCGCCAGCGGCTTCAGTCCATGGGCCTGCGCACCGGTCGCGAAGCCCAGGTCATCCGTTGCTCGCGTCAGGGGCCCATGCAGATACGCGTGGGCAGCATTGACCTGATCATGCGCCGCAGCGACGCAGCACGCGTCACCATCTCCACGGGACAGTGAAACGCCTTGCCATCGTCGGTATGCCCAACACGGGCAAATCGACGTTCTTCAATCGCCTGACCGGCTCCTCTTCCCGCGTTGGCAACTGGCCCGGCGTTACCGTAGAACTCCTCAGCGCAAATATCATACTCGGCGACGACGCCGTCGAAGTGGTTGACCTGCCCGGTATCTACGACCTGCACGGGTTTTCCGAAGACGAACAGATTGTCCGTGACTTCCTGGAAAACAACCGCGTTGACCTGGTCACTATCATCCTGAATGCCGCACAACTCGATCACCAGCTGCCGCTGGCATTGCAAATAATCAAGCTGGGTATCAATTGCACGGTCATGATCAACATGATCGACGAAGCCGACCAGCTGGGTATCCGTATCGATGCCGTTGCACTCGCACAGGGCCTCGGCTGCCCGGTCCAGTTGATCAGCGCGCGTCACGGCACCGGTTTCAACGAGGCGCGAGACACCATCAGCACTGCGCTTACCCGCAAACAGGCGCTGTCGCTGGATGCCCTGCGCGACAACCTGCATGCCGACGATGAAATTGTTGCGCGCGCGGATATGCTGGTCAGCCAGTGCATTGCCACCCCCAGCCGGCTGGTACGCAGGATGACCGAACGTATCGACCGCGTGCTGCTGCACCCGGTGCTCGGCCTGCCGCTGTTTTTTCTCGCCATGTTCCTGGTGTTCCAGGCGGTCTATACACTGGGCGCGCCGCTGCAGGACGCCGTTGCCTGGATACTCGACATGGTCAAGGTGCAGGCCATCGAGCCGTTCGCCGGCCAGTTGCCGCCCGCCGTTTACGGCTTCCTGGTGGATGGCCTGTATGACGGCATCGGCACGGTGGCCTCGTTCGTCCCGGTGATTATCCTGTTCTTCTTTCTCATGGCGATCGTCGAGGACAGCGGTTACCTGGCCCGCGCCGCCTATCTGACCGACTCACTGATGGCGCGCATGGGTCTCGATGGCCGCGGCTTTGTCATGATCCTGATGGGTTTCGGTTGCAACGTCCCCGCCCTCATGGGTACGCGCGTCATGCGCAGCCGCGCCCTGCGCTGGCTGAGCATGCTGGTGATTCCATTTTCCCTGTGCTCGGCGCGCCTGCAGGTATTTGTGTTTATCACAACCGCGCTGTTCACCCCCGGCCAGGCACCCGTTGTCCTGTTTTTCATGTATGTCGCCAGCTTTGCCTCGGCGTTTCTCACGGCACTGGTGTTCGGTCGCCGCTTGAAGAGTGACGAACCGTTTGTACTGGAGTTACCGCCCTATCGCGCGCCGATTCTGCGCCAGGTCCTGCTGCGTGGCTGGCATGAAATATCGCACTTCCTGCGCCGCGCCAGCACCTTCATTGTTACCGGCGTTGTGCTGGTGTGGATACTGACGCACTACCCGGAAGGCAGCACCCCCGGCGGTACCGATACCTGGGCCGGTATGCTCGGTGAGTGGATGAAACCGGCGCTCGACCCGATTGGTATCAGCGCGGCCATGTCGGTCGTGTTGGTGTTCGGCTTTGTGGCCAAGGAAATCGTCATTGGCGCCATGGTGGCAATGACCGGCCTGGAAGGCGACGCGCTGACCGGCTACCTCGCCACCCAGATGGACCTGGTCCAGGCGATCAGCTTCATGCTGTTCATCCTGCTGTACACACCCTGCCTGTCGACCATTGCGACACAACTAAGTGAATCACGCAGCTGGAAATTCGCCGGTATCAGCCTTGGCTGGTCACTGACACTTGCCTGGCTGGTGAGCTTCACGTTTTACCAGTCTGCCCGCCTGCTGGGCTACTGATACCAACTCCATTGCCGGTGCTTTGAACACGCGCGCGACTGCCGGCGCCTTGAATCTGTAGGAGCGCACCGCGTGCGCGAACGGTTCGCGCACGCGGTGCGCTCCTGCAATTGATAAATTGGCCGCAATCTCCTCAACACCCCCTTGAATTCGGTTTGGGTGCCCCTATCTGTGAGTTAAGTCATTTGTGACGCTACAGATTTCAGGAGGCAGACAATGTCTTTAGTACGCTACGAACCCATCGGGCTGTTTGACCAGTTCAACAACGAGCTTAACCGCTTCTTTACCAATACCCGGCCGGCAGCGGCCGCCAATGAGGCGCGCAACTGGGCACCGGCCGTCGACATCCGCGAGGAAGAAGATCGTTTCCTGCTGATTGCCGACATACCGGGCGTCAAGCGCGAGGAGGTCGAGGTCACGCTGGAAGACGGGGTCCTGTCCATCAAGGGCGAACGCCGCACCGAGACCGAGGAGACCCGCGAGGGCTTCCACCGCAAGGAACGTGTCCATGGCAGTTTCCTGCGCCAGTTCACGCTGCCGGATACGGTCAATCCTGACACTATCAGTGCAACAGTCAGTGATGGTGTGCTGGAGATCGGCATACCGAAACAGGCAAAGCCGGAACCACGTAAAATTTCCGTCAAATAGCTCCTGTCTATGCGGCGGGCCGGCACACAGGTGTCGGCCCGCTGTGCATTGCAAGGCAGCTTCTGGTAAAACGGCGCCATGAAACAGTATTCTGAAGCCTGCGACCAGAACCGCGCGCCCATCCTGCACGTCATTCGGGACGTGTTCGGCTCTGCCCGGCGGGTACTTGAAATCGGCAGCGGCACCGGCCAGCATGCCGTCTACTTTGGCCAGCAACTGCCGCACCTGCAGTGGCAAACCAGCGACCTGCCGGGCAGTCATGCCAGCATCAATGCCTGGATCAACGAGGCAAATCTCCGCAACGTTCATGCACCACTCGCGCTGGATGTTGTGACCGGGCCATGGCCGGAAACCATCTACGACGGCATCTTCAGTGCCAACACTACCCATATCATGAGCTGGCCCATGGTCGTGTCGATGTTTGCTGGCATCGGGCAAATCCTGGCGCCCGGCGCCAGCTTCTGCCTGTACGGCCCCTTCAATTACGACAATGCCTATACCAGCCCGAGCAACGAACGCTTCGACGCCTGGCTGAAAGACCGCGACCCGGACAGCGGTATTCGCAATTTACAGGACCTGGATGCGCTCGCGATGACCCATGGCCTGCAGCTGTCGGCAGACAATGGAATGCCGGCAAATAACCGGCTACTGGTGTGGCGCAGGCAGGCCTGATTACCGGCTCGATGAATGTTCGGCCGGCTGGCTTGTGTAAAGGGGCCGACCTTTCTCGGAATTTTCACTGTAGAGCTGTCTCGCGCAAAGACGCTAAGATGAAAAGACAAAAAGAACCGGTTCACTGAATACTCGGCCGGCTGGCTTGTGCAAAGGTGCTAACCTTTTCGTAATCTTCACTGTAAAACTGTCTCGCGCAAAGACGCAATAAAACTGTTTTTAAACCTGGAAGGTATTTTTATTTATAACCGGCAGGGTTGGGTCGCCTGGTGAAGTCGAGTGCCGGGAATATCTCCCGCGATTACAGCTGCCCCGTTACCCCCTCCCCCTCAGGGGGAGGGTTGGGGAGAGCGAAGCGAGGGGCCGGGGATCAAATAAATAACTGTTTGAAAATCCATCCCCTCTCCCTGGCCCTCTCCCGGAGGGAGAGGGGATGCTATTTTTTCCATTCATGCCTGATTCATGAATTAAGCTTCTATATAATTTTTCAGGCATCGCTTCATCGTGTTACCAATCTTTCCACGAAGAATATTCGAGTAATTATTGACGCCTTTGCGTTAGCAAGCCAGTCAAGCATTCATCGAATCGTTCTTTTCGTCTTTTCGTCTTTGCGCCTTGGCGTCTTTGCGCGAGTCAGATCTACAGTGAAAATTCCGAGAAAGGTCGGCCCCTTTACACAAGCAAGCCAGTCAAGCATTCATCGAATCGTTCTTTTCGTCTATTCATCTTAGCGCCTTGGCGTCTTTGCGCGAGACAGCTCTTAAAACCCCTATTTCCAATCGCGCATAAAAAACCGGCCCTGGCGTTAACCAGGACCGGCGGGTGGGTAACTTCGCAAACGGCGGTGTCGGAGCCGCCGCGTTTCGAGGTCAGTTTTCGAGTTGCGAAGTTACCCAGGGGATCGTTATCAGCGCTATAACGAGTGCTATGACGTAGTCTGCTTGGAAGCTCAGACCTTGAAGCATACTCAGGCTGGGATCACCCAACAGGTATATTCCTAATGCCAGTCCCATTACCTTGTTCATCGCCATGTCTCCGATAGTGTTTGCCGTGTGCTGATTATCTTAACGGCGGTCACCGGAAAACATCCGTGA
>JAOULY010000242.1 GCA_029881775.1 Gammaproteobacteria bacterium | reverse complement strand
ATGTCATCAATAATTGCACGTCGTACATACCTGTCGCAGCACGCAGGCCGGGTATGCTGTCTCTAACAATACGCCGTGTGATAAGACGTTGGTATTGGCCTAAAGTAGGACAGGCAGGTGCATCAAACGGGGCTGAGCCGGCTGAAGCCAGGTGTGCAGCCACGAACTCCCTCTCCCTCCGGGACGCCTACAGGGAGGAGGTGAGACAGGGAACCTGTCGAGAAGCTGGCCTGGGCCAAGTAGGCGGTAGAGCGAAGCAGGACGCTAGAACCGAGAGGGTTGGGGAGAGCGAAGCGATGGGCCGGGGATCAATAAAGCTAACTGCCTGATTTGTACCCCTCTCCCTGGACCTCTCCCTGTAGGAGAGGGGATGTTCTATTTATAGTCTGGTGGCTGGTATTCATGTCCATACATAGTTCAACAGCATAAAACCAGTTAAATACCAGTATTCAACATGCAAATGTAATTGTTTAGTGGGACAGCAGTGACAATGACCCTATTATCATTCTATGGCTCGCGTGCAGATGCCCTGTGACGGCTGCCGGAATTTCTCGAATTAACAACGGCTGGCAAAGTGGAGGCCACCATGAAGCGATATGCTCACGCAATCTGTGACAGCCGGCCTGTACTGCTGGCCGGCCTGCTGCTGGCTTGCCTGCTGCAGACCATACCGGCCGGTGCCAGGCCGCCGCCTCCGGGGATGAGCCTGGCACCGATGGTGGAGCGGGTGTTGCCCGCGGTGGTCAACATCTCGACGCGCTCCACCGTCAAGCTGCGCACTAGCCCGCTGCTGGATGATCCCGTCTTCCGGCATTTCTTTTCGCTGCCCGAAGTCGCCCCCCGGGAGCGTAAGTCCGCCAGCCTGGGCTCCGGTGTGATCGTTGATGCCCGGCAGGGGCACGTGCTTACCAATCACCATGTCATCGACGGGGCCGACGAAATCACGGTCACCCTGCGTGACGGTCGCCAGCTGGAGGCACGCGTACTCGGCCAGGACCCGGAGGTGGACATTGCGCTGCTGAAGATCGACGCGGACAAGCTGGTCGACCTGCCGATCGCCAATTCGGACGAGTTGCGCGTCGGAGACTTCGTCGTTGCCATCGGCAATCCCTTCGGGCTCGGGCAGACCGTAACCTACGGCATCGTCAGTGCGCTTGGGCGTACCGGTCTCGGCATCGAGGGCTTCGAGAATTTCATCCAGACCGACGCATCCATCAACCCGGGCAACTCCGGTGGTGCACTGGTCACCACGGATGGGCAACTGGTCGGCATCAACACCGCCATTGTCGGTCCGGCCGGCGGCAATATTGGTATCGGCTTTGCCATTCCCAGCAACATGGCAAACGCCATTATGCTTCAGCTGGCCAGGCACGGAGAGGTACGGCGTGGCGTGCTCGGGGTGTCGCTGCAGGATGTTACACCGGACATCGCTGCGGCATTCGGCATGCAACATCCGCGGGGCGCGGTCGTCACGCGCGTGGTGCCTGGCTCCGCCGCGGCGCAATCGGGCCTGGTTCCCGGCGATGTCGTTACACAGATTAATGGCAAGCCGGTGCGCAACAGTGCCGCACTGCGCAACGCCATCGGCATGCTCGCCATCGGCGACGAGGCGAATTTCGAGGTAATCCACAATGGCCGCGTGCGCAGTGTGCGCGCACGCATTGAGGAGCCGGAGTACCGGCGACTGGACGCTGCCGGGGCGAGTGATTCGCTGGCTGGCGCAATACTGGAAGAGCTGCCGCCCGGACACCCGCAGGCGGGGCCGGACGGCAATGTCAGCGTGCACTCGGTCGAGCGCGGCAGCCCGGCATGGCGCGCCGGCCTGCGTGCAGGCGACGTGATCATATCGATCAATCGCGTGTTGGTCACGACTGTCGAGCAGGTCCCGGATGCCATTCGGCGTTCCCCGAATGAACTGCTGATGCATCTGCGTCGTGGCGACAGCGCCTTGTATATAGTGATTCGCTAGGCAGCGTTGCGGCCTGCCTGGCTGCGACGTGTGGAGGACTGCGAGGTATGTCTACAGGAAACGGGCCGGATACATTTCAATCAATACGTATCTGCCCTGTTTGATTATTGAGCCGCAATCAGATTTCAGGCGATCAGTTCTTGCAGCCTTGTATATTCGAAATCGGTGAAGCCGTCACGGTTGTTTTCCAGCCAGTAGAGCAGTTCGGCCCAGGTTACACGGTCTCTCTGCGCGTCCCGCTCAATCATTTCATGGATACCCAGTCCTTGTCCTGCGGCGCTGACGTAGTGCTGGGTGTCGCGAATGCGTGCTACCACGGGAATATCCAGTTTTTTGATAAAGCGTTCCAGTTTTTCAACGGCTTTGGTGCGGATGCGTGTGCGGTTTGTGACAATGGCCAGGCCGGTGTTGTGAGCGCGTGCCTTGCCGACCAGTAACAAATCCCTGATGAAGTCGGCAGTTGAATGGATGTCGATCGAGGAGGGTAACACCGGGATGAGTATGATATCGGCTTCCGCGACACGGTCTTCGATATCCACCAGGCCGCAACCGGCGGGCGTGTCGGTAATTACATAACGGGTATTGTGCGGAATCCTCATCTGCCAGGCGCGCGTGGTACCCGCAGGTGGTGGTTCGAATGCGGCGACACCGTGTATCGGTGGCCGGCTGGACGGGCGGTCTTTCAGCCAGCGCGTGCTGGAGGCTTGCTTGTCGTAGTCGAACAGTGCTGTCGTGTAGCCAAGGGAGGCGCAATAGCTGGCCAGGTTGGTTGCAATCGTGGTCTTGCCGCAACCACCTTTGGCATTCATGACGCTGATTTTCAGCACGTTGGGGTAATCCTTACTGCGCCGGGTGAATTTGTTTGGACGAGGCCTGATTCTAACAGGACTGCGGCCTATATTCAGCAGGCCGGCTTGCTTCTACCCGGCAGTGCAGGGAATGCTGGTGCGCGTGCCTGGCGATATCTATCGTCACGAATTACCGGGCCCAGTGCATGTTTAAGCTGCAGAATGTTACAGAACTAAATGAAAGTAATGACAAAATACATGGATATAAACCGCTGCAGATCCGCAGTAAAAATCGCCGGATACAATTTGTCACCATAACTTTATCCGGCCACGTCTTTGTTGGCGTGGCTGAGGAAGCTGCCATGGTCGCGTTGATGCCGGTTGTACCGGATACTACCCGCATACCCGGGCCGTTTTCGGCCTGGCTGATTGACCCCCACAATGACGACCCGCAGGGCAGATTATGACCACCGAACAGGACCTCATCGACCAGTTAACCGCGACAGGGGACTACAAGGTCATTCGCCGCCTTAAACCCGTTGATCGCTACCACGACGACAGCGGTGCCGAGAAGCACATCGGCATCTACCTCGACACCGAGGCCACCGGCCTGAATCCGGGCACGGACAAGATTATCGAACTGGCCCTGGTGCCCTTTGAGTACGATAGCGAAGGGCGCATTTATCGTATCCTGCCGGCCTACAATGCACTGCAGGATCCCGGTGTCCCGATCTCGGCGTTTATTACCCGCATCACGGGCATTACCGATGAAATGGTGGCGGGGCAGGCCATAGACCTGGACGAGGTTACCCGTTTTCTTGCCAATGCATCGCTGGTCATTGCTCACAATGCCAGTTTCGATCGCCCCTTTGTCGAGTTGCTTCACCCGGGATTCGCGACCATCAACTGGGCCTGTTCTATCGCTGACGTCAACTGGAACGAGGAAGGATTCGAGGGGGTAAAGCTCGAGTACCTGGGCTACAAGTACGGCTTCTTCTACGAAGGGCACCGGGCCACGGTCGACTGCCAGGCCGGCATCGAGTTATTGAGCCAGCGGCTACCTGGCGGTGAACGGGTAATGAAACGGTTGCTGGATAATGCCGGTCGAACGGATGTGCGAATCTGGGCGGAACGTGCGCCGTTTTCGAAAAAGGATCTGCTCAAGCAGCGCGGCTATCGCTGGTCGCCGGGCGGGGAGGGGCTGCGCAAGGCATGGTACAAGGATTTGCCAGAGAGCCAGCTTGATACGGAGATGCTG
>JAOULY010000241.1 GCA_029881775.1 Gammaproteobacteria bacterium | reverse complement strand
CGGTGGTACGACGGCGGCGAAATACATTCGAAAGTTCAGCGCCAACGGTGTCGATGTCACGCTGGTGGAACCGAAGCAGTCGTTCGTCACATGCCCGGGCAGCAACTGGGTGATCGGTGGCCTGCGTGACATGAATTTCATTACGCACAGCTATGCACCCCTGCAGGACAAACACGGCGTCAGAGTGGTCCATGACCGGGCCACGTCCATTGATCCTGACGCGCAGACGGTCACCCTGGCCGGTGGCGACACCCTGAAATACGACCGGCTGGTTGTCTCGCCGGGTATCGCCTTCCGCGACAATATCGAGGGTTATACGACGGCGGCTATGGAAAAGATTCCTCATGCCTGGCATGGCGGTCCGCAAACGACCCTGTTGCGACAGCAGCTGGAAGCGATGCCGGATGGCGGCACGGTCATCATGGCCGCACCGCCGGACCCGTTCCGTTGTCCGCCGGGTCCACCTGAGCGCGCCAGTATGATTGCCGGCTACCTGCAGAAATACAAACCAAAGTCGAAGGTGCTCATCCTCGATGCCAAGGACAAGTTTTCCAAGCAGGGATTATTCATCGAGGGCTGGACGCAGCACTATGGTTATGGAACGGATAATTCCATGATTGAGTGGATCCCGGCTTCAAAGGACGGTGCCGTGCGGGCTGTCGACGTGGAGGGCATGAGAGTCATGACCGAGTTCGGCGAGCACACGGGAGATGTCATTAATATCATCCCGGCGCAGAAGGCCGGTGATATTGCTGCCATGTCGGGACTGACCGATGACAGTGGCTGGTGCCCGGTCGATCACCTGACCTGGGAATCGACGCTGGTTGCTAACGTGCATGTTATCGGTGATGCGGCCATCCAGTCGCCGTTACCCAAGTCCGGTTACGCCGCCAACTCGGAGGCCAAGGTGTGTGCGGCCAATATCGTGCGCCTGCTGGAAGGAAAATCACTGCTTGACCCGAACTGGATCAATACCTGTTACAGCCTGATTACGCAGCAACACGGCATCTCGGTGGCGATGGTCTACACGCTGGTTGATGGCAAGGTTGCCAAGGTGGAAGGGGCCGGCGGGGTGAGTAAATCGAACGATCCGCCGGGCCGGGCGCTGGAAGCATCGTACGCCGTCGACTGGTATCAGAACATTACCTACGACATCTTTGGTTGAACGGAAATAGCGTATCCACCATCAGCGCGTGCCACTCCGGGCGATAGCTCCGCGTTGCGCGTAATGATGGAAAGTGCAAGCGTTCCTAGAAGGTGTGTAGCACGTTGTCTGCCGGGTATTTGCTGAATGTCAGTACCGTACCGCTGCCATCGCTCAGAAACAGTTGCGACTGGTTCCGCATGAAACTGTACTGTGTCACCGTGTTGGTCTGCGGGCTGTACAGGCTGACGATGTTGTTCGTGATGCTGAGCGCGCCGCCTATAGCGGCACCGGCCGTGCGCAGCTGGAAGCGATTGCCGCGTATCTCGAGTATTTCGCCCGAATTGCCGAACCAGCGACCGTCCAGCAGTGAAAAATCAGGGTGAGGCGGAGGAATTTCATTGCCATAACCGGGCGCCCCCCGGCTGGCCGGGTTGTCATAACCGCCACCATATGGCATCCCCTGGTTGCCGCTCCACGGTGTTCCGCCAAAACTGTTCCACGGTGTGCCTCCCCACGGTGACATGCCGGGAGTGTTCCAGGGACTGGCGCCCCAGGGTGAGGAGCCAAAGCTGTTCCAGGGACTGCCGAAAGCACTCATCGGCGAGCCAAAACCGGACATCATCGGGAAGGCATTCATCCCCATGCTGAACGAGTTTAAACCCCCGAGGTTATTTCCCCAGTTACTGCCGGTGTTGCCGAGCATGGCGCCGGACATCACGTTCATCATGACCAGCATCATGCGAAACATGACGCTGAACATGTCATCCGCCATCGCCTGCGCCGGCATTGAAACCGGCAGTGACAGGGCGCATGCCAGCAATAGCGCGGCGCGCCGGTGGCGGCGTGTTACTTTTGCGGGCTGTACATTCATAATCCGAGTTTAGGTAAATCCCCGCAGGTCAGTGGGTTAGCGGCATTATAGTACCATATATAGTGTTTTTGCATTGCTAGTTACCAATATTTAGTGTTGTGGGCCTGCCACGTTCCTGCCCGGCCAGGTTTAATCCCGTCATGTCGGAAGCAGGCGATTAAGCGCTGCAGGCATGTTAAACTGACGGGATTTTGCAGCTATTTGATTGATAGACATGAAAAAACTAGAAGAATTACTGCGCGAACGCATTCTTTTCCTGGACGGTGCCATGGGTACCATGATCCAGCGTCACAAGCTGGGCGAGGCCGATTACCGCGGCGAGCGCTTCGCCGACTGGCCGAGTGACCTGAAGGGCAATAACGACCTGCTGGTGCTGACGCAGCCGCAGATCATTGCCGATATCCACCGTCAGTACCTCGATGCCGGCGCGGACATCCTCGAGACCAACACCTTCAATGCCACCCGCGTGGCCATGGCCGATTACGGCATGGAAGATCTCAGTTACGAAATCAACGTGGCGGCCGCACAACTGGCACGCGCCGTTGCAGACGATGTCACGGCGACAGATACAAACAAGCCGCGTTTTGTCGCCGGCGTACTTGGCCCGACCAATCGTACGGCGTCAATCTCACCCGACGTCAACGATCCCGGTTTCCGCAACATACACTTTGACGAACTGGTCGAGGCCTACATTGAATCGACACGCGGCCTGGTCGAGGGTGGTGCGGACATCATCCTGATCGAAACGATTTTCGATACCCTGAATGCCAAGGCCGCCGTGTTCGCGGTCGAGCAGTTCTTTGCCGACAGCGGCACGCGCCTGCCGGTCATGATTTCCGGCACGATAACCGACCAGTCGGGCCGCACACTGACCGGCCAGGTAACCGAGGCGTTTTATAATTCCCTGCGGCATGCAAGGCCGTTGTCTATGGGGCTGAACTGCGCACTCGGTGCCGACCAGTTGCGCCAGTACGTGGAAGAGATGTCACGCATATCGGAAACGTATGTATCCGCGCATCCCAACGCCGGTCTGCCGAACGAGTTCGGCGAGTACGACGAATCGCCGGAGAAAATGGCGGCGGAACTGGCAGACTGGGCCGCTAACGGATTTATCAACATCATTGGCGGCTGTTGTGGCACCACGCCGGACCACATACGCGCCATCGTCGAGGCCGTCAGCCAGCATCCGCCGCGCAGATTACCGGCTATTGAACCGCAGTGCCGCCTGTCCGGACTCGAACCGTGCAACATCGCCGCAGACTCCCTGTTCGTCAACGTGGGTGAGCGCACCAACGTCACCGGTTCGGCCGTTTTCAAGCGACTGATCATGGAAGGCGATTACGAAAAAGCGCTGGATGTCGCGCGCCAGCAGGTGGAGAACGGCGCGCAGGTGATCGACATCAACATGGACGAGGGCATGCTGGAGTCGCAGGAGGCGATGGTGCGTTTCCTCAACCTGATCTCCGCCGAGCCGGACATCTCGCGAGTGCCGATCATGATCGACTCGTCCAAGTGGGAGGTGATCGAGGCCGGCCTGAAGTGCATCCAGGGCAAGGGCGTGGTGAATTCCATCAGCCTGAAGGAGGGCGAGGCTGAATTTGTCCGTCACGCCGAACTGGTCAAGCGCTACGGCGCAGCGGCAATCGTTATGGCCTTTGACGAGCTCGGCCAGGCCGATACCCGTCAACGCAAGTTCGAGATCTGCGCGCGCGCCTATCGCATACTGACCGAGCAGGTGGGTTTCTCGCCGGAAGACATTATCTTCGATCCGAATATTTTCGCCGTCGCAACCGGCATCGAAGAGCACAATAATTACGGCCTGGATTTTATCGAGGCGACGCACGACATCAAGCAAAAACTGCCGCATGCCATGGTTTCCGGCGGCGTATCCAACGTGTCGTTCTCGTTCCGTGGCAACAATCCGGTGCGCGAGGCCATCCACGCGGTGTTCCTCTACCACGCCATCAAGAACGGCATGGACATGGGTATTGTGAACGCCGGTCAGCTGGCTATCTATGAAGATATCCCCAAAG
>JAOULY010000239.1 GCA_029881775.1 Gammaproteobacteria bacterium | reverse complement strand
ATCAGCAACAGCTGTTGCTGGAATCGGTCAGCCTGTCACGTGCACTGGAGTGTGCCTTTGCGCCGGACAAGCTGAACATTGCGGCGCTGGGTAACATCGTGCCGCAATTACACGTTCACCATATTGTGCGTTATCGCGATGACCCGGCCTGGCCTGATCCTGTCTGGGGCAGGGTGGCGCGCAGGGAATACCCGGATGACAGCCGCCATGATGTGCTTGATCGCCTGGGACGTTGCCTGCCTGACACGCCTGAGTTTTCCTTTGCACAATAAAAAACGGTGACCAGAGGCCACCGTCATTGGCGAATCCAGAACTGTTTTATTATTTATCGAGGCCTGCTTTAACCGACGCGTTCAGCACACAGGTGCTGCCTGGCGACCTGTGCCAGTATTTCAAATGACGACGTGCTGTCCGTGTCATAGGAAACCAGCATCAGGTGTGGACGACGGTCATTGAAGTGCGCGTGAATCACGCCCTGTGATCCCGCCAGTGTTTTCTCTACAGTGCGACGGCTTACTTCCCCAAGGTTGTTATCAATGTGCATTACCATGTCTGTAACGTGCATGTGCTTACTCCTCCATATCGATTCTTGATACCGTTCCGGAAGCTGTCACTGCAAGGCTCCCTGTTGGCATCCTTGCCTGGAACTCCCGAGGCATGAAGGTATATAAATCCCATATATTTGTCAATGAAATTAACTTATAACCTATTGTTATATAATAAAATTATAATAAGTACCATATATAATAAAGGGTAATTAATCCTTATAAAATATAGGGATATGCGCCGATTACCCCGGTAATCGACGCATTGGCAGGTTGGATTTTTTCAGGCGGAAGCCGAGCGGGAAGCGCGTTTGCGCTCGTGTTCAAGCAGTAGTTTCTTGCGCAGGCGAATGAAATTCGGGGTGACCTCGACCAGTTCGTCGTCGTCGATGAATTCCAGTGCCTGTTCCAGGCTCATGCGTATGGGCGGTGACAGCATGATGTTCTCGTCCGTACCGGCGGCGCGGATGTTGGTCAGCTGTTTGCCCTTGAGGGGATTAACAACGAGGTCATTGTTGCGTGTGTGTATGCCGATGATGCCGCCTTCATAGACTTCATCACCGTGCCCGATAAACAGGCGACCGCGTTCCTGCAGGTTGAACAGGGCATAACCGAGCGCCTTGCCGGAACCATTCGCGATCAATACGCCGTTGATGCGCTGACCATACTCGCCGGGCTTAACCGGTGCATAGTGTGAGTAGACACTGTAGATCAGGCCGGTACCCTGGGTGCCGGTCATGAACTCGGTACGAAAACCGATCAGGCCACGGGCCGGCATGATGTAGTCGAGCCGAACGCGCCCCTTGCCGTCGGGTACCATGTTGGTGAGTTCGCCGCCACGCTCACCCAGCTTCTCCATAATGGTTCCCTGGTGTGCATCCTCCACATCGACGGTGACCTGTTCGTACGGTTCCTGCATTACGCCATCTATCTCGCGCATGATCACTTCCGGGCGTGACACGCCGAGCTCGAAGCCTTCGCGACGCATGGTTTCGATCAGGATGGCAAGGTGCAGCTCACCGCGACCGGAGACGCGGAACTTGTCGGGATCGGCGGTTTCATCGACGCGCAGTGCGACGTTATGAATCAGTTCCCGTTCCAGCCGTTCCTGGATATTGCGCGAGGTAACGTACTTGCCGTCCTTGCCGGCGAACGGCGAATTGTTAACCTGGAAGGTCATGCTGACAGTCGGTTCGTCGACGCTCAGTGCCGGTAATGCCTCGACATTGTCCGGCTGGCACAGCGTGTCCGAGATGTTCAGTTTGTCGATGCCGGTAAAGGCAATGATGTCGCCGGCCTGGGCCTCGGCTACCTCGATGCGTTCAAGGCCGTGAAAACCGAATACCTGCCCGACCCTGGCGTTACGGGTCTTGCCCTTACGGTCTATCAATGTGACCTGCATGTTGGTGCGTATCTTGCCGCGGGTGATGCGGCCGACACCGATGACGCCGACGTAGCTGCTGTAGTCGAGCGAACTCACCTGTAACTGGAACGGGCCGTCGGGATCAACCTGCGGCGGCGCGACATGTTTGACGATGGCTTCAAACAGCGGCGTCATATCGCCGGCCATGTCATCGGCTTCATTGCCCGCGTAGCCCTGCAGGGCGGAGGCGTAGATCACCGGGAAATCCAGCTGTTCATCGGTGGCGCCGAGGCGGTCAAACAGGTCGAAGGTCTGGTCCAGTACCCAGTCGGGCCGGGAGCCGGGCCGGTCGACCTTGTTGATAACGACGATCGGTTTCAGGCCGAGGTTAAACGCCTTTTCGGTAACAAAACGGGTCTGTGGCATCGGGCCTTCGACGGCATCGACCAGCAACAGCACCGAGTCGACCATCGACAGCACGCGCTCGACCTCGCCACCGAAATCGGCGTGTCCGGGAGTGTCGACGATATTGATGCGGTAGTCGTTCCAGCGGATCGCGGTGTTCTTCGACAGGATGGTGATGCCGCGCTCTTTTTCCAGGTCATTGGAATCCATAATGCGTTCGGGCGCATTGGCGCGATCGCCGAGCGTGCCGGACTGCGCCAGTAACTGGTCGACGAGTGTGGTCTTGCCATGATCGACGTGCGCGATGATGGCGATGTTTCGCAAGTTATTGATCATTCGGGAAAGGCTCTTGTGCCCGGTGGGCAGGTTCAAAGGGCAGCGATTATACAGAAGAACGTGTGATACGCGTTATGAGTTTAAGACGGTCATAGCACAAACTGCATTGCGATTCGTGTGGTAAGCCGGTTTCCATCCACTGGCGTAATTGCTGTATCCTGTTTGAGAATAAACCGGTTTGATTTTGGGGTAACTATATGAAAAGTCTGTTGGTTGTGGCTCATGGCAGCCGCCGCGAAGAGTCCAATGATGAAATCCGCAACCTGACCCGCGCACTCGCAAGCAGGGCAAGCGATGATTTCACGCACATCGAATGTGCCTTCCTTGAGCTGGCGGAACCCTCCATCCCGGATGGCCTGCGCATTGCCATCGCCGCCGGTGCTACTGAGATCGTGGTGCTGCCGTACTTCCTGTCCGCCGGCCGGCATGTGGTCAAGGATATTCCCGCCGAGGTCGAAGTGGTGCGCAGTGAAAGCCCGGCCGTATCGATTGCTATTGCCCCGTACCTTGGCGCGGCGCCCGCGCTGGGTGATGTGCTGCTCGAGCAGGCGCAGTCATCCTGACGCGGCGAGCCCGCTGACCGCAAACACCGGGTCAGACAAGGCCCGCTCACCGGCGTGCGGGTCATCGGCCGGTCTCGGCTAGCCACCGTTGTGAATAACAGTCAAACGTCATGTCATGGCGCGTAATTAAATTGCCCCCTGCAGGAGCGCATCGCATGCGCGAACAAAAACACGCCCCCTGTAGGAGCGCCTTGCAGGCGCGATAAATAATCCCATCACTCCCGCAATGGATATCCCGCAGGACGGTGTCCACGGATACGCGCCGCATCCTGCTCTCGCAACCGCACCGGACCCGCACACCCCTGGAAAAATACCCAACAAAATCCACGCCACAACCCCGTTCGCACCGCATCCATAGTATCCTTCACCACCCGGAAAACATCATGCCCCTGATAAGACTCGACAACGTATCCCTTGCATACGGCCACCGCGCCCTGCTCGATCATGTCTCGCTGGAACTCACGCGCGGCGAACGCGTATGCCTGGTCGGCCGCAACGGCGAGGGCAAGTCATCGCTGCTGCGCGTCATCAGTGGCGAAAACAGCGCAGACGACGGCGAAGTATGGGTGCGACCGGGCACACGCATCGCCACGCTCGAACAGGACGTGCTGCTCGAAAGTGACGACAGCGTGTTCGATATCGTGGCCGCCGGTATCCCGGAGCAGGGCCGCCTGATTGCCGAATATCACCACGTGGCAGCCAGCCTCGCTGAATCACAGGACCCGGCGGCACTCGAGCGACTCGCGAGCCTGCAACACAAACTCGAAGCGGCCGGTGGCTGGCAGCTGGAACAGCGGGTGGAAACCGTCCTGTCGCGCCTGCAACTGGATGGCGATGCACCGTTTAAC
>JAOULY010000238.1 GCA_029881775.1 Gammaproteobacteria bacterium | reverse complement strand
TTCCGCAATACCGCTTGCCGAATAACGCGTATCAGATAAAAGCGTTGATATCGTAAGACTGCAGCACTCCCCGGGTTGCAAGTGGTAGAGCACCATCTCCCTGCCGTTCTCGAATATCTGGTGAACGCGAACTGCGCCGGACAGCAATAAAATAAAATGCGTACCGTTATCCCCACAGGTAAACAATTCAGTGTCTGCCGTTAGCTTAACTACTTGCGCTTTTTCGGCCACCTTCAACCATGCAGGATCTTCTACCCTCTTCAGGTGCGGGAACGTATCCAGCCACACCGGTAAATTATTCATTGCTGTTTCCTCTTTGCGTGACCCACTGCTAATTTCTTGATTATTTATGTATTGGGACTCTTGTCCCATTTGTATTTATTTGGTACTCTACTCCCATTGTTGCACTGAGTCAACCGGTGGTGTGGCCACGATAATTCGCCAAGCCACTGACTTTATGGATATTTCTGGTTAATTATTTATGCATACAGCTAGGCACACATAACATGACTGCCCCGGAACAGGCCCTGAGTGCGGCCGCCCTGAAAATCCTGCGTGCCCTGGTGCGGGTGTTACTGCGCTATGGCATGCCGTTTGAAGGCTTCACCGAACTCGCCAAGCGGGTCTATATAGAGGTAGCCAGCAAGGATTTCGCGATCAACGGGCGGAAACAGTCCATTTCCCGGATTTCCACCCTGACCGGAATTTATCGTCGCGAGGTCTCCCGGATCCTGGAATTACCGGCAATCAATGATGCCGACATCACTGCCCGTCATAATCGTGCAGCCCGGGTTATCGGTGGCTGGTTGCATGACCCGGAGTATTCCGATGCAGATGGCCATGCGCGCACCCTGACCCTGGCCGGCGACACACCGAACTTTACACACCTGGTTCGCAAGTACAGCGGTGATATCCCCACGCGGGCCATACTCGATGAATTAACACGCGTAGGCGCCGTCAATCAGGACAAGGACGGCAACATACAACTGCAATCACGTGCGTATGTACCAAAACACGGCGAAGCAGACATGATCGGCATCCTTGGCACCGACGTCACTGATTTCATATCAACGATCGACCACAATCTTCAGCATGATGAAAAGGACAGCCGGTTACAGTTAAAGGTTGTGTACGACAATCTCCCGCAAGAAGCCATTGACGAGTTTCGCACCCTGGCAAGCCGCCGTGGTCGCGAATTGCTTGAAGAGTTCAACACATGGCTTGCAGAACACGATCGGGACACCAACCCGGATAGCCAGGGCACGGGCAGTGTTCGCGCCGGCCTGGGCATTTACTACATTGAAGAAGATACCGAAAAGGAGTCACAGTCATGACAAACAAAATTTATCGCAGGAATATGATAATTCTTGCCACCTGCGGGCTTGTTGCCTGCGGGGGTGGTGGTGGCGGCGGCAACCTCGCCGGCGGCGGCATCAGTGGCTCGGGTATCGGCACAATAACCGGCTTCGGCAGCGTCATTATCAATGATATAAGGACATTTGTGATTGATGCGAACACAACCATCACCTGGGACGACAACATCATTTCTGAAACCGAGCTGATGAATCGCGGCGTCGGCGCCGTCGCACAGGTCAATGTCGCAGGCGCCAATAACGGCCTGACCAGCGGAACAGCAGTAACCATAACAGTCAACAACAAGGTCAAGGGTCCGGTGACCGGCACGGCCCCGCTCGAAGTACTTGGCCAGACGCTGGTACTTGACGGCAATGTCACGTATCTGGTCGACGATGCCCCTGCGCCCGGATTCAACCCGGCGACATTGCAGGTGGGAGATATTGTCGAGGTCAACGGGTTTGCCGGTGTGTCGAATGTCATCCAGGTCTCGCTGTTCGAGCACAAGACAGCGGGCATCCCGGAATGGAAGCTGACCGGCAAGGTAACGTCCACTGCACCGGGCGAGTTCAACATTGGCTCGCAACGAGTCGTGTTAAACGGTGTCAATGCACGTGATTGCCGCCTCAACCGAACAACACCCGAGGTCGGCGACCTGGTCGAGGTGAAGGCCTTATTCGACGCACAGTTCAATACCGGTGCAGCGCCGAATGACGACACCCTCGACACGGTCACCGATGTGGAATGCCAGGTACCGGGCCTCGGTGTACCCCCGGGCACATCGACCTCGATCATCGAGGCTGAAATCGAAGGTATTGTGACCGCGCTGGCCTGCCCGGGCGGCGACTTCGTAGTGGGTGGTCAGTGCGTTGAAATAACGAGCGCACCGGCCGTATTCGAAGGTGGCGCGGCCGAGGACATCATTATCGGTGCCAAGCTGGAGGCCGAAGGTGACCTTAACACCGCGAGCGGCGTACTGGTTGCGGACAGGATCAAGTTCCGCGAGAACCGCGTCCGTATCGAGGCACCGGTGAATATACCGATAGCCGGTGTTGGCGGTGCGTTCACCATCATGGACGTGATCCCCGTGACTACAACAACGTTAACGGAGGACAGCGACGGCATTATCACTGGCAGCATCAGCGGCAATCACCAGGTAGAAGTGCGCGGTTATGCAGACAGCACCGGCACTGTATTTGCAACGTCACTGCGCGAACGCGGTAATGCTGACCTGACTGACGTGCGTTTGCGCGGCCCGACAGACGATACCTGCAACCCGCCTTTCGATACCGAACTCACCGTCCTCGGGGTCATCATCGACACGAACTCAAGTGTCCCGGTTCCACCGCTTCTGTATATCAACGAGGCCGTTGAACCCAATATACTCCTGGCGGACCAGGACGCGTTCTGTGCACTCGTCAATATTGGCACCAATATCGAGGTGGAGACCGGCATCTTTACTAACGTTGTGTCACCCAGGATCGACGATGCCGAGCAATACAGTATCGAGGACCTGTAAATAACTCGTTGAGATAACACCTGGCCGTGCAAATGCACGGCCAGGTGTTGACCTGGCGGTATCAGGCAGTCATCAGGGTAATTGCAACGGCCGGGTAAAGACGTAGTCATTGTCTTTTACCGGCGTATGACAGGCAAAACACTCCTGCACGAATGAAGCATCCTCTCCATGGGGTTGCTGGTCCCTGCCCTTCCAGCGGGCAAAACCCCAGCCACCGGTTGCCGCCCACTTGCCTGCATCCTTGATCATAAACTCGGCATGCACAAAATCTCCCGGGACAACGGCCTTTTCCCAATCATCATTGACTGAATCTTTCCAGACCGTCTTTCCAAGTATGGTGCCGTCAGGCCAGGGATTGGTGTTACCGGAACGGGCTGCTTCAATAGCAACATCATTCCCGAATATAATCCGCATCGTGTTGTTATCCACGCGATGTGATGTATTGATAATGCGCCAGTCCCGGTAATTTTCAGGCAAGGTAATTCCATTAGGCGCCGGCTGCACCACTGGACTGTCAGCGCCTGGCGCTTGCTGCAAAAACAACAGCGTCAGACACCCCGTCATCAATAGTGACTTTAGTAAACCTGTTCTGTTCATATTGCCCTCCACTGATTATTTCAGTTCGTCAATCATGCTACACGTTTTAAGTTTTCCAGGGGCTATTCCCGGCGTCTCCCGGTGCACGATTGCATGTGCCGCGAATATCTTACAGCCCCCGTTTTGGGGCCAAAACACATGCTTTAAGCATCAAAAACAACACTTACCAGGGCAATAACCAAGCAATCTTAATGACTTGCTCAGGTCCGACCCCCATGAAATGCCCCATGAAAATGAAACCCACTGAAACTATATTAAGAGTTTCTATGGGTCGGACCTCGTCAACTATCTGAAGTAGTTAAATAACACCCTTAAATTCGGTCGATTTTATGCCTTAAAGCACCCTTTCCGGGGTATAAAAAGGCCATCCAGGATAAATAATGCTTACGCATTTTATGGCGCTGAGAATTTACAACGTTTCAAGTACCACGAATATCTTACAGACCCCATTTGGGGGCGGAAATACATGCTTTAAGCATCAAAAACAACCCTTATCAGGGCAATAACCAAGCAATCTTAATAACTTGCTTAGGTCCGACCCCAGAAATTACAGCAGGGCGCACTTGCCATGCCGGTTGCCGGTTTGATACCGCTATTC
>JAOULY010000237.1 GCA_029881775.1 Gammaproteobacteria bacterium | reverse complement strand
TCGCATGCTCTCCGAGACGTCAGTCGAACGCATCATCGCGACGGCGGCAAAGGAGCAGCCCCAGGTCATGGTGATAGATTCCATCCAGACGCTGTTCACCGAGTCGTCACAGTCCGCACCCGGCTCGGTTGCACAGGTCCGTGAAAGTGCCGCGCAGCTGGTCCGCTTTGCCAAGCAGACCGGGATTGCCATGTTCCTGGTCGGGCACGTTACCAAGGAAGGCACGCTGGCCGGCCCGCGCGTGCTCGAGCACATGGTCGACACGGTTTTATATTTCGAAGGCGATCCGGGCGGGCGTTATCGCATACTGCGCGCGGTCAAAAATCGATTTGGTGCTGTGAATGAGCTGGGCGTATTTGTCATGACAGGCGGTGGCCTCAAGGAAGTGCGGAATCCATCGGCGATATTTCTGTCGCGGCACGAGTCGGCGGTTCCCGGCAGTGTCGTCATGGTGACCTGGGAAGGTACGCGGCCGTTGCTGGTCGAGGTGCAGGCACTGGTAGACCAGGGCCAGTCCGGCAATCCACGCAGGGTGACACTTGGCCTGGAGCAGAACCGGCTATCCATGTTGCTGGCCGTATTGCATCGTCATGGTGGCCTGCTGCTGGCGGACCAGGATGTGTTCGTTAATGTCGTTGGCGGTGTAAAGGTGTGCGAAACGGCGGCTGATCTCGCCGTGTTGCTGGCGGTCGTATCGAGTTTCCGTGACCGGCCGCTGCCGCATGACCTGTTTGTGTTCGGTGAGATTGGTTTGTCCGGTGAGTTGCGTCCGGTACCAAATGGCGAGGACCGCCTGTACGAGGCGGTCAAGCACGGCTTCCGGCGTGCGATTATCCCGTCAGCAAACAAGCCGCGAAAGGCGGTAGACGACCTGTCGATCAGGGCGGTGGGACGCTTGTCAGAGGTGCTGGCGTTCGCTTTCGATACTGATTGACGCTGTCTGTTGTTGTCAGGTCTTTTTAAAATCCAGTGATACGGAATTTATACAGTAGCGCTGGCCGGTTGGCGCCGGGCCGTCCTCGAACACATGCCCAAGGTGAGCATCGCACTTCGCGCACATGACTTCGATGCGAGTCATTCCGTGACTGTTGTCGGTCACGGTTTTAATGTTTTCGCTATTACCGGCACGCACGAAGCTGGGCCAGCCGCTGCCGGATTCGAATTTGTCATTCGAGTTGAACAGTTCTGCGCCACAGCAAATACAGGTGTAGGTTCCGTCGTCCTTGCAGTCGAGATGCTCACCCGTGAAGGGTCGTTCTGTTTTCTTGCGTCGCGTCACCTCGAACTGTGCATCTGTCAGCTGTGCCCGCCATTGGTCATCGGATTTTCTGTTGGAGTCAGTCATTGCTTGTCTCCTTCTCGAGGTTAAACAGCAGTTTCATCGGCTGAATGCTGTTGCAGGCGCGGGTGGATGCGAACGGTTTTCACCATATTTTCCTTTACCTGCAGGATATCAACCGGATGTCCGTCGATTAACAGGCTGATGTTGTTCTCCGGGATCATTTCCAGCGATTCGGTGATGTAGCCATTCAGGGTTTTTGGCCCCTCGGTTGACAGGTTCATGTTCAAAGCACTGTTGAGATTGCGGATATTGACGCTGCCGTCAACCAGCCAGGTACCATCTTCCTCTTCCTGTATATCCTCGAACCGGGCCCATGGGTCCGAGGTGAATTCGCCGACAATCTCTTCAAGGATATCTTCCAGCGTTACCAGCCCCTGTATATCGCCGTATTCATCGACCGCGAACCCCAGCCGCTTCTGCTGGCGCTGGAAATTCAGCAGCTGCCGGTTCAGCGATGTATTGACCGGGATGAAGTAGGCGTCGCGTGCAACGCGCTGCAGCGAGTCATGGTCGAGTTCGCCGTGATACAGGTGCGGCAGTACATCGCGCATGTGCAGGACGCCGATAACGTTGTCTATGCTTTCCCGGTACAGCGGCATACGGGTGTACTGGCTGTCCGACAGCGTGCGCGTAATGGTGTCCCAGTCGTCGTTGATATCGATACCGGTCACGTCGCTGCGCGGAACCATGATGTCTTCCACGGTCACTTTCTCAAGATCAATGAGATTCAGCAGCATGGACGCGTGGCGCTCCGGGATCAGGGCGCCGGCTTCGGTGACAACGGTGCGCAATTCTTCCTGCGTCAGTGCATGTCCGCGGCTTTCTTCCGCAGAAATGCCGAGTAACCTCAACAAGCCATTGGCGAAGGCATTAACGACCCAGACGATCGGGTAAAGCAGCTTGAGTAACGGTGTATAAACAAAGGCGGCCGGGTAGGCAAAGCGTTCCGGGTGCAGGGCGGCCAGTGTTTTCGGTGTGACTTCGGCGAACAGCAGAATGATAATGGTCAGCACCATGCCGGCAGCAAAAATGAAGCCGGCGTCGTTGTAGATGCGCAGGGCAATCAGCGTCATCAGGATGGAGGCAAACACATTAACGACATTGTTGCCGAGCAGGATAAGCCCGATCAGCCGGTCCTGCCGCTGCAGGAGTTTTTGCGCGCGCATGGCACCCGGGTGTTTCTTGTCGGCCATGTGACGCAGTCGATAACGATTGATCGTCATCAGGCCGGTTTCCGAACCGGAGAAGAAAGCGGAAAGCACTATGAGAAGGAACAGTGCTGCCAGCAGCACGCTCAACGGGGTGTCGTCCAAGCGGGGACAGCCTCCAGTAATGTTGACGAGGCTCTAGTGTACGAAAATCTGCTGCCTGTGTCAGGAAGCGACGCGTTTAGCCGTTCAGCACAAGCTCCAGGACGAATTTGCTGCCGAAATAGGCAAGCATCAGGAATATGAAGCCGCCGATAGTCCAGCGCAGCGCGGTTTGTCCGCGCCAGCCGAATCGCCAGCGGCCCCAGAGCAGGATAGCGAACACGAACCAGGCAATGATAGACAGTGTGGTCTTGTGGACCAGGTGCTGGGCAAAGATATCTTCCAGGAACAGGAAGCCGGTGACCAGCGCCAGGCTCAGGAGCGCGAAGCCGGTGGCGATCATCTGGAACAGCAGCGATTCCATGACCGCCAGCGGGGGCAGGGCACGGATAAAACCACCCGGTTGCCGGTTGCGCAGGTGGCGGTCCTGGATAGACAGCAATATGGACTGGAATACCGCGAGCGCCAGGATGCTGTAGGCGAGCAGGGATGAAAGTATATGCGTTTCCAGCTGCCAGGATGAATCGGTGACCAGGCGCTGGCCCGGCCAGGCCAGCAACAGGCCGATGCTGACTGCGGCAACGGGAAATACCACGATCCCGAGATTGCCGACTGGCTGGAAAAACGTCGAGACAGCCAGCAGGAATGCACTGGTCAGTGCGACCAGCGAAGCGGCATAGACAAAGCCGAGGTTCAGCCCCGCTGGCGTGATAATGGCCGGATAGAGCAGCATCCCGTGGGCCGTGATTGCCGCCAGTGCGAGCAGTATGGCCGGATCAGGCACACACTGTTCGTTCGAGTTGCCCCGGGACAGGCGCGATACCAGCAGGCCGCTGGCCAGCAGGTAACACAGGATCGAGAGCAGCCCCGGCAGTATTGGATTCATGGGTGAATCATCGCATAACTGTAAGGGGGAAGAGAAGCATCCGGATCATGATGCCGTTGAAGCCCTGATTACAGTTATAATCTTCAACCTGTAAATATCAATTAAAGCGGGAAACAGACAGACCATGTTCGACAACCTGAGTGAGCGACTCTCAAAAACCATCCGCAATCTGCGTGGCCAGGGACGCCTGACAGAGGAAAACATCAAGGATGCCCTGCGTGAGGTGCGCATGGCGTTGCTCGAGGCGGATGTTGCCCTGCCGGTCGTCAAGACATTCATAGAAAATGTGCGAGAGCGGGCCATGGGGCAGGAAGTCCTGAAGAGCCTGACCCCCGGCCAGACGCTGGTGAAGGTCGTCAATGATGAACTCGTGCACGTTATGGGTGATGCCAATGATGCACTGGATCTGAATGTAGCGCCGCCGGCCGTTATCCTCATGGCGGGTTTGCAGGGGTCGGGTAAAACCACCAGTAGCGCGAAACTCGCGCGCATGTTGGCCGAACGCGAAAAGAAATCGGTATTACTGACCAGT
>JAOULY010000236.1 GCA_029881775.1 Gammaproteobacteria bacterium | reverse complement strand
TAGAAACGGCGTATTGACGATAGCAGGCGCGCGGTGGTGCGCGGTCGCGCGCCATCGGCCACGCGTTGCGACAGGTAGGCCAGCAGGTCCTCGCGATGCGCTGTCAGGAGCTGCCGCCCTGCACCGGTCAGCCACCCGGCCAGGCCACTGAGATCGTTACGGTAGGCGGCCAGGGTATTTTCACTCAGCCCGCGCTCCATCCACAGCGCGTCGGCAAAACGTTCGATCACCTGCAGTTCGTCTGCAAGTTGTGCGTCGTCCCGCATCACCATCTCAACCGTCTGATTCATTCATGAATTGACTCATGGGTGTATTACACTAGCATAAGCGCCTGAAGCGGGGTACGTGCACGATGGAAGATAACCAGAACAACAAGTCGCCTGGCATGGACGCACTGCTCGCGGTAATCCGCGACATGGTCGGCGAAGTTCATCCCCACTGGAAGAACCTGCATTTCCTGCCGGACACGCATCTCGAGCGGGAACTCGGCCTGGACAGCATGGCACGTGCGGAGCTGCATGGCCGCATCGAACAATCGCTCGGCATTACATTGCCCGGCAATGCAGCAGTGCTCGCCGCGAATGCGGGTGAACTGATGCGCATTATTGAGCACCCGGACATCCAGCCGGATAGCAGCGGCGCGTATGGCAGCAATGCGTCGGACCTGCTGATGGGAGAATTCAGTACAGCCAGCAACGTCGTGGCCAGCAGGCAACGGACTGTCGGTGAATGGCTGTTTGCCCTGTATGCATGGCCGGTATTCTCGTTGCTAGCCGTGCTTGCCTGGCTGCTGGTGGTCCTGACGCCGACCGAAGGTGCACGCAGGAAAGTCGCACACTGGTGCGCCCGCCTGCTGTTCATGCTTACCTTTACGCCGTTGAAGGTCAGTGGACACGAGCACCTCGACCCGCACAACGCACAGATCATTGTCGCCAATCACACCAGCTACCTGGACGGCATCATTGTGACGGCCGCACTGGATACGGGTATCCACTTTATCGTCAAGGGTGAGTTGGCGCGCATTGCGCCGTTACGCGTGCTACTGCAGCGGTTTGGCGTTGAATTTGTCGACCGGTTCAACGCCAGCAAGGGTGCCAGTGACGTTGGTCGCATTGCGGACAAGGTGCGCATGGGGCAGTCGATTGTATTCTTCCCCGAGGGCACCTTCACCACGTTCGAGGGTCTGCAACCCTTCCGCATGGGTGCCTTTGTCACCGCGGCGCGGGCGCAGGTACCGGTTGTCCCCGTCGCCATAAAAGGTGCACGCACAATTCAGCGCGGCAGCGACTGGTTCCCGCAGCGGGGATCTATCGAGGTGACAATACTGCCGCCGATACAACCGAACGGCGAGGGTTGGCAGGTTGCACTGGACCTGCGTAACGCATCCCGCGCGGAAATGGCACCGCATACCGGCGAACCTGACCTGGTAAAAGACTGACCGGCCGTGCAGCGGCCGCTCAGGGTAGACTGTCAGGCACGGCGGACGAAACAGGACTGGACGGTACCGGCACCGCCAGCTCGATGCGTCCGCTGACCGTGATACGAATATCGCTCTCGCCCCCCTCTACGGCCACCGCGGATTCGGCCATGTCGGCGGCCGCCATGCGTGACTGGTAGCGGATGGGTGGATGTTGTGTCGAGGTGCCGATATTGATGTCCACGATCCGGTAACCGCTGGCCTTGAGGTTTACACGGACAATACGCGCGCGTTCCTTGAAGGCATCCAGCGCCTTTTCCATCAGCCGGTTTTCGGCGGCCTCGCGCCGTTCATCCGAGACGCTGAAGCGCATGGAATTAATCTTTAATTTATCCTGCAGGGTGCCGGCCAGCTTGCTCAACAGTTCAATGTCGGTGCTTTCAAGCTCCAGTGTCTGCTGGCCGCGCCAGCCCCTGGTCAGTATCTTGTCCCGCTCTACCGGCCAGGTCTGGTAACTGCCGGTCTTCGCCTTGACCGACTTGTACATACCCGTTTGCTCTAATGCCCAGGCCATGTCCGCATTGATACGCATTGCGAGCTGGGATGCATCACGATCTTCGCCGTATGTATTAAGCGTTACATGCATGGTGTCGTTACTCACCTTCTCGGCACGCTCCGCCTGCAGGTGAATCAGGTTATAGCGTTGTTCATCCGCACCCGCCTGGGCGATCGATTGCCACAGCAGGAACAGAAAAGCTGTCAATATTATTTTCATGCCGACCCCTCCTCCGCAGCCTGCGCCGCTACCTGGCGGCGCACATCATCCATATCAAGCGCAACGACCTTGCCCAGCACGTCTTCCAGCGCGGCCGGCGGCATCGCGCCAGGCTGCGAGAAGACGATAATCTGTTCGCGAAAAATCATCAGCGTCGGAATGGAACGAATCTGGAAATGTCCCGCCAGTTCCTGCTGTTCCTCGGTGTTGATCTTGGCAAATACCGCCTCGGGATGGGATTCCGACAGGGACTCGAACACGGGCGCAAACTGTTTGCAGGGGCCGCACCATGATGCCCAGAAATCGATCAGGACAATATCGTTATCAGTGACGATTTTCTCGAACGACTCTTTTGTGATATCGATTGTTGCCATTTCGCGGTCCCCTGCCGTGTGATTTCACGACATTATAGCGTGAACCGGCACAGATTCAGCCGTCAGAACTGCGGCGTCGTGGCGTATCTTCGATACTCTCCTTGTGATAGGTCATATCAAGCTCGACGCGGTTCCTGCCCAGGCGTTTTGCGCGATACAGGGCCTTGTCGGCGCGCTCGATAAAGGCACCGGCCGATTCGCCGGGCTTGTACAGCGAGACGCCGGCAGAGAAGGTTGGCACATCGGCAACCGTTCCGTTCACCTGCCAGCGTGTTTCGTTGGCGCGGCGGCGTACCTTGTTCAGTGCGCGCACGGTGCCATCGGAGTCGGTATTCGGCAACAGTACGGCAAACTCCTCGCCCCCGTAACGGGCCACCATGTCATGGTGACGGAAGATGGACAGGATATTTTTCGAGTAGACACGCAGCACCTCGTCGCCGGCGGCATGGCCATACTCATCATTGATCGATTTGAAATGATCAAGATCGATCAGCACAAACGACAGCGGGAAGCCGTAACGCTGCACACGCGCCACCTCGTCTTCAAGCCGGCGCATGAATGCCCGCCGGTTGGGTAACGCGGTCAGCTCGTCGGTGAGACTTAGCAGGCGCACCCGGGTAAGTTCGTCGGTGAGTTCGCGGCTGTCCGTTTCAAACAGTTGCAGGTAATGATGGGTACTGTCGAGCTTGTCCGCCAGGTCGTTATGGCCCGACAGCATCTTCTCCACTTCCCGTATCATGGTCCAGCGCGCATTCTCGAGTTCGCCCGGATCATCAATCTCACGCAGGTCGTCCAGTACATTTTCCAGCATCACACCGAATTCCTCGTTGGTGCCAATGGTTTCCAGCACCTGGTCGGCAAGCGTCGCCTGTAACTTGGCGATATCCTCGCGCCGCGCCTCGAGTTCACTCCGGTTAATGGTTTTCAGGTCCTGGCCGGCCGGTATGACCGCACTGATATCGGCAATATTCCCGGCCGTACTGTCCGGGGATGGCTCGTCCTGCGCCGCGCTTTCGGCTGGCAGCGAAGATGACGAATCATCAACGCCAACCGACGCCGGCGATTCCGGCATTTCCGTAAATGTCTCGACCTCCGGCAGGTCGCTGGCCACGGCCGGTACGGCATCGATACCGAACTCCTTGAGCAAGGGTTGAATCGCATGCAGCATGACGGACGGCTCCAGCATGTCCGCATTGCGTATCTGGTCGCCGCAGCCATCAATGAAATCGCTAAGGACGTTGAGTTCAACCGGTGTCAGGGGGGGTTGCAGGCGTGCCTGTAACAGTTTTATCTGCAGGTATTCGGCGGTACCCGGGACCTGGTGTGTATTGAATGATTCCAGCAGTACATTCAGAAAACCCGCGTAGGCGATTTCCGACTTGATATGGTTGGTCGTCGCCTCGTCGAGAATGGACTCGACCTGTCGATAGATCAGGTCACCGGCCGGAGAATTACGCAATGACGACAGTAACTGCAGCAACTTGCGTGTGCTGCCGGGATCAATTTCCTCCGGTCTGTCAGTTCCCGTA
>JAOULY010000235.1 GCA_029881775.1 Gammaproteobacteria bacterium | reverse complement strand
TGTTCAGGGTAGAAAACTTTTCCGGGGCGGATTCGACCTGCAGGTAGCACTTGTTGTTTGCCAGGAAATGGCCGGCGCCTTCGATTGCTTCGCATTCGTGTCCTTCAACATCGATTTTTACGACCACGGTCTTGCCTGAACAGGTCAGCACACTGTCCAGTTGCCTGACGCTGATCTCGGTGTTGCCTGTGTCTGATATGCGTCGTGTCCCGCGACTGCTGGTCGCATCAGATGTGTCGAATGAAACCTTGCCGTCATGGTCCGAGATACCATGCTCATGCACCAATATATTCGTCTGCATGCCGTTGACGAACAAGTTGGCATACAGCTGGCAGAGGTTGGTGCGATCCGGTTCGAATGCGTGAATTTCCAGGTCCGGGTGATCAGACTTGGCAATGACAGAGTAGAGACCCGCATGAGAACCGATATCGACGAACATGTCCGGCTTTAGGCGGTCCAGGTGTGTGCGCAGATAGGCAATCTGTTCACGTTCGTAGAGTTCAACCGCGACTTTCTTGTCCAGCGAGTGGCGCCAGTCGAACACGAAGCGGGCGCCATAGGCTGTGCCTGTCGAAAAGCCATCGCTGGTAAGAATGTAGAAGCGTTTAAGAACACTAGCGGTAGTTTTACGGAGAAACCTTCCTGCCGTGCGTTTCATACAGGACAGGAACCGGTTACTGCAACCGGGGAATGATGCTGATGCAGTCGTTTTCAGAGCTGATCACGACATCGGGCCGGAGTTTCCTGACAAAGGTCTCGAGTTCTTCGACGCTTGGATAATCCTTGTCACTACCGAACAGCCTGGCATCGTCGATCAGCACGATATGGTCAAGATCTGACGCATAGATTGTGGCGAGTTCTTCCATAATGGGCGTGTCCTTCTCGCCCTTGCCGGTATTGCCACCGGAATAATGACCGTCCAGCCAGAACAGCGCCGGGTGCTGGATTTCCGGAACCAGTGACTTTAGTGCGATGGCGCTGTCGTTCTCGATGATCCTGATCTTGTCGTTGCCGGCGAAGCGTTGCTGCGCCTTCGTCGCCAGTTCGTGGCTGATTTCTATTGAGAACAGTTGATCAAAATGATCTTTCATCGCCTCGACCATGTCGCCGAACAGGGTGCCGGTTTCGACCATGATCGATGTATTGTGGCGCCGGGCTTGTCTGAGGATCATCCTCTGTTTTACCAGATGGGGCGGTGGTGCGGGACGACCGCGCAGCATCCAGCCAGCCAGTTTCAGGTATTGCCGTGCCTTGTTCATGTCTTCTCCAGTTCAAAAATTCCGCAACCGTAAACGCATCCACAGTCGTTCGCCAGCAGCGCATCTGTCAGTGCCACGTTCTCATGCAGGTCGCCGCGGTCATCCACATAGGAAAAATTACGCACCGTGAAACGTCCTTCGAGCAGGGACAGCAGATATTTTACCGAAAACACGCGGTGGGCATTGAATTCGATGCGTTGCGGACCGATCGGGCATGACAGGTAAAGCGTCCCGCCCGGTTTCAGGATGGTGTACAGGCTGTCGAGGCCTTTTATATGACCCTCGAAATCAACCGGGTCACCGTAACGTCCCAGGCCGAAATGTTCGATGGCGTGCAGGCAGGACAGGGAATCGCAATAGGCTTCCATCTCCGGCGGCGGTGACATCAGGTCGGCCTGCTTGAAACGGATATTCTGGATGACGGAATCCAGCGGCCGGATATCCAGTACTTCAATATCCCGGAATGCCGCGACATGCGCGACGAAGCCATCGACGCGTGAACCGATGTCGACATGTTTTTCCGGGTTGTTGTCATGAATCCTGCGCGCGACCAGCAGGTCCTGGTGGAAATAGTGGCCTCTTGCCGTGCCGCTCTGCTGCTGTTTCTCATGCGGGTAGGGATTGATCTTCGTGATCGGGATGTCATGGCTCGACAGCTTGGCCTGCCGTCGCAGCTCGCGCAGTTCCGCTTTCAGGGTGGGGTAGTGACGCAGGTACAGGAACAGCTTCTTCGGTCTCATGGCGGGAATTATAATGGCTATTACACAAGATGAAACGCGCGTGCGGATATAAATGCGCGACTATAGCGCGCCTTCCTCGACCAATTTCGCGAAGATGGCGGCAGCTATCGCCATGTTGCCGGTGTGGTTTACGTGGCAGAAATCAAGGTAGACCGGGTCATCCAGGTCGTCGAATGCGGATGTGAGGCTGAAATCCGGTATACCTCTGTTCCTGTTTTCCACGACCACCTGCTCAAGCTGCGGGTAGGCCGCGCGAAACGCGTGTTCCGCCTGTATCGGGACAATTTCGAGGAGCAGCAGATTCTGCTCGTACTCCCCGGGCCGGGCGAGCGAGAACAGGCTCGGCTGCAGGAAATGCATGAAATTTGCGCCCCTGTTCCGGGTATGGTTCATCGCTTCGACAATATTCTGCCGGTACCTCTCGACTGTCCTGGATATTCTTTCTTCCAGGTCGTTGATCCGGTAGTTTCTGACACTGCCAGCCAGCGTACGGCGCACGATGTACGAGTGGCTGGCGACCTTGTACATCAGTTTCTGCCAAACAGGCCGGTTGCGTTCGCTGCCGGTGATCGTGCCCTCGGTGTTGCCGAACATGACGCCCTGTACTACCTCGTTGACACCATCATAGAAGATGACCAGGTCGTTCTCCTCGAGTGCTGTTTGTTTCAGTCGTTCGAGTTGCTGGTTTGTGTTGATACTTGTCACGCCAAGGTTGTATACCCTGTACTGTTGATACCCGTTGCGAACCAGTTCTCTCTGCAGGTAGCTCGAAATCGTATATGCATCGGGAACCTCCGAGTTGTACACGGTGGAGCCGCCGAACAGGTAAATATTACTCGAACTGGCCGGTGGTGCGTCCGTGGTGACCCGGATATTATCTGCAACGTTGAAAAATTTGCCGCTGTAGTTGTTTGGCAGCAGCAGGTTGCTGCCCGGTACAGCTACCCATCCGCCGGGCTGGTCAAACGATTCATCGATAAATTCTTTCGAGAAGTAGAGCGCGTCCCGGTAGGGTGCAGGCCGCGTCAGCCGGTACTCGTAATTATCACCGTGGGTGTCGACGACAAGGCGCGTGGCGATTTCCAGCAGTACGAGAATGGCAGCCAGTACCAGCACATTCGCTGCTGCCAGAACTATTGCTCGACGTAGACGTTGTTTCATTGCCATGCGGGATCACTCAGTGTGTGACGTCTCGTTTCCGGAACCGGGCTGTCGCTGCTGTTTGCAGCCCTGCGCTAGCCCAGCCGGTTCCAGTGACCGGGTAGTATATCTGGCGCCGGCCAGCCCTGCGCTGGCGCCAGCACGGTTGCTGCTGCTTCTCCGCTGCCACCCAGCCACGCCGCCCACCAGTGCAGCGAACTGTTTGACAGGATGAAATGTCGGCATTGCGTCATCAGGTACAGGTCCTGGATGACGCCTTCGTGCGGGTTCTTTTCGCTGGCGAAACTGACGGGATGGTGGCTGCGTATGTTATTCCGGGCCCAGTCCATGTCCTGTGCGAACACGAAGTAGTATGGATTCTCGACCCGCGTCTCGATTTCTGCCATGGCACGGTGGAAGTAATCCAGGTCCAGGATATGGTGGCCGGGTTTCGGGACTTCCTCGTAGCGGCGGATGGCGAGGCAGACGGCATTGTTTGCCCGTATTGACCCAGCTTCGTTGCTTACCGCCTTGGTGAGATGTTCCGGGAAGTGCAACAGTGACGCCATGTCCAGGTTGTCGAAATAGTGCGGAGATTGCCAGACGCCGTTGAATACAGTCGGCCGTACGATTCTGAAATTATAGATATCCGGGTCGAATGCCAGCGTGCGTTCCTGCACAAAATAGCGCTTTTCCAGCGGCAACAGTTTATTGATCTTGCGGTCCAGCGAGCGCAGCGTGCGGCCGCCCGGGAACACGCGACTTTCGCAGCGACTGGCCGGTACGATTCCGTCGATCAGCCGGTCAAGCAGGAACTGCCGCCGGTAGACCGGATCGCGCTCGAAGCCGCCGCTGATATCCAGCCGCAGTGGTACGCCGTTACGTTCCGCCAATGCGCGCGCGAAGGCATAGATAAACAGCTGGTTGCCAAGGCCGCCGAACAGACGGGCGATAACACAG
>JAOULY010000234.1 GCA_029881775.1 Gammaproteobacteria bacterium | reverse complement strand
ACAGCAAGCTGGGCCTGCCCGGTGATATGACTCCCGCTTCCATCAACCCGAACACCGGCACGGACTACATCAACACGGATTTCGGCCTGGCGTTCCACTCAAGCAGCGCGATGCTGCAGGGTATTACGGACAAGGCCGGGCTGATTTCCGCCAACATCAATGGAGCGATCATTCCGGCACGTTCCGATAACGATACCGGTAACAATCCGCACAACCCGATGTATGGCCTTGCCAGATACGTCCTCGACAGCTCGACGATAACGGCGCAGGTGCCGCCGGCGATCAAGGCCTATGGCAGCGTGGTGGAACTGATCGGTTCGCGAAATTCCGAGTCCGGTGCCAACTCCATGGCCCCGTCCACAATGGTCGACCCGGCCTTGCGCCCGACCAAGGTGGATCGTCCCAGCGACGTGACCGGCATGGTCGATACCGGCGACCTGATCGGTGTCCTGTCGCAAAGCGATGCCGTGGCGGTGATGGAGTCCATCGAGCGCATCAGCAAATTCAAACTCGATAATGTAAACACCCAGGTCACGGCCGATGCCGTTATCAAGGACCTGGTGCGTTGCGGTTACGTCAAGGCGGCCGACATTGCCGATCGATTCGGCAACCCCGCTCAGCTCGACCCCGCGTCAGATACGGACATCGTTGGTGCCGGCGGCATCTTCTCGACAACCGAATTCAACAACGACAGTGAGTTCCGCAAGACCGCCTCGGTCATGAAGATGGTGGTTAACGGTTTTGCCGGGGCCGGCAGCATTACCATGGGTGGCTACGACTATCACACCGGTGATCGCGCGACCGGTGAGTTGCGCGACCTGCGTGCCGGGCGCTGCATCGGCGCCTGCCTGTCCTATGCCGCACGCCTCGGTGTACCGATCATGATCTATGTATACAGCGACGGCTCGGTGTTCAGTAACGGTATGACGGACAATACCGTCAACGGCGGCGGCAAGGGCGTATGGACCGGTGACAATTCTTCCACCGCCTCATCGCTCATACTGGTCTATAACCCGGGCGGCCGGCCGCAATTACTCGGCGCCACTGCCGCACAGCAGGCCATGCACCAGCAGATCGGCTGGATGCGTCCCGATGCATCGGTCGAGACCAATGCCACACCGGCCGCACTGCAGGTCAACCTGCTGGTGGAAACGGTGATCCTCAATTACATGGCGCTGCACAATGAAGCGGGTAATTTCTCCACCGTCTTTCCGAACCATGGTCTTGGTAATGCGACAATGCTGGACAGTCTGACCGCGTTCGGCCCGATCGCCAACGGCATTATCTGATCAAACGATGTTATCCCCGCGCAAGCGGGGAGTGCGCCTGTTCTAAATTTGTTGTACAGCGCGCTGTCATTACAAAATAGATGTTTCAGTGTCCGTACATCGCGTATTATTCGCACGATGCGTAACAACGTAATTACTTTCCTGCTTGGTCTGCTGCTGACATTCCCGGTTCACGCTGACTGGTACCGCGAGGAAGCGGCGATCATGGGTACGGCGGTTTCCGTAGAACTGTGGAGCGACAAGCCTGCCGAGGGCAGGGCGCTGACACAGTCCGTGCTCGATGAAATGCGACGCATCGATCGCCTGATGAGTACCTGGCGGGCCGACAGCGAAATTTCCCGCGTAAATGCCCAGGCCGCCAGCCGGCCGGTGACGGTCAGTCGCGAACTGCTGACGCTGATCGAGCGCGCACTCGCGTACTCTGTCATGACCGACGGGGCTTTCGATATAACCTATGCAAGTGCCGGCAAGCACTATGATTACCGTGCCGGCATAAAACCGGATGCCGGGCAACTGGCCGAAGCACTGCCGGCGATCGATTACCGCCATGTCAGCCTCGACAAACATAACGCCACCATCCGCTTTCTGCGCGAGGGTGGGCGCATCGATCTTGGCGGGATCGCCAAGGGCTACGCTGTAGACCGCTGCATTGAACTGCTGGCCGGGGCCGGCATCACCCATGCACTGGTCAGTGCCGGCGGCGATACCCGCGTCATGGGTAAACGCTGGCAGCGTCCCTGGCAGGTCGGTATACGCGACCCGCGCAAGGACGGTATCGTTTCGATGATTCCGCTGGAAGATGCAGCGATATCCACCTCGGGTGATTACGAACGCTACTTCGACCAGGCAGGTGTGCGCTACCACCATATTCTCAACCCCGGCACCGGCGACTCGGCGCGCGAGGTACACAGTGCCAGCATCATCGGCAACCACTCCATTGACACCGATGCACTGTCTACCAGTGTGTTTGTGCTGGGCGTTGAGAAGGGCCTGGCGCTGATTAACCGCACAGCCGATACCGAGGCCATTATCATCGACAATCACGGCCTGATGCACTACTCGGACGGCCTCGCACGGGTGGTTAAAAACAACCCGTAGTCCGGCTGTCGGCGATGACCGTCAGCACGGCAATGTGAGCGGCAGCCGTCGATTACCCGGGACTGAATACGGCCTGTATCCAGACCCGGTCGCCATGTTAACTGTGACCTGTCGCACACTCTGGAACACCTGATTCCCGCACAATGCCTTCAGGCATCTAATTGTCCCTTCCGGGTCAATTTTCCGCGCCACATACCGACATACCTGTAGATAGCCTGCGTAATCTGCGCCGAGAGCGAGGTCCGAGATGTTGCACCGAAATCAGCTGTTAGGAATTATCAAACCGTTCGCGGCCGGCCTGTGCCTGTTAGTCACCGGACAACTGGCGCTGGCCGAGTCACCGGCGACCGCTACCAGCCTGGATAATGACATCCAGTCCCTCAAGGAAGATGTGATCGCACTGAACCGCGACCTGTTTATCCTCGAGGAAGAATTGCTGTACCCGTCCAATACGCAGGTTGCGGTGTTCGTTTCGCTGGACGTCGGCAAGTTCTTTTCACTCGACTCCGTACAACTGAAAGTCGATGACAAGGTGGTCACGAACTACCTGTACACCGACCGCGAGGTCGAGGCGCTGCACCGCGGCGGCATCCAGCGTATCTACATGGGCAACCTGAAAGCGGGCGAACATGAACTGGTCGCCATCTATACCGGCAAGGGACCGAACGGGCGCGACTACCGGCGCGGCGCAACCCACGTGTTGAACAAAACCCTGGGGGCCAAATACGTCGAACTGAAAATAGTCGACAACCCGGGTAATGAACAGCCCGACTTCAGCATCAGGGAATGGGAATAGCACCCATCCATGATTCCACCGATGCAGCTGACCTGTCCGTCATTCAAGCTGGCATGGCGTGCCCGCAGATTTCTGCAGGCGCAACTGGCCGGCTTGCTGCTTGTCATGGCTGCTGCTGCACCTGCGGCTGATGAACTGCCTGCCAGCGCACAGGACCTGCAGTACGGTGAAGTGTTGTTTCACTACTACCAGCACGACTGGTTCAACAGCATTGTCCGTACCCACATTGCACAAACGCAGCAACGCCTGCCCAATCACGCGGAAGAGGCCGAGTTGTTGCTCGGTGGCCTGGACCTGAATTACGGGCTGCGCAATGCGGCCGATAATATTTTTCAGCGCCTGCTGACCGAAGACACCACGGATGAAGTGACACGCAACCGTGCCTGGTATTACCTGGCCAAGATTTCCTACCAGCGCGGTGATATAAACCGCGCGCTGCGCTCAATCGGCCAGGTGCAGGGTGACATGAGCAAGGGTACGCGCATGGAAAGTGCGCAACTGGCCAGCCTCGTGCTGCTGGAGATGGGCGCCAATGACAAGGCAATCGAGGTCCTGCAGTCGGCAAAGAATGACAAGGTCTGGTCGCCGTACCTGGCCTATAACCTCGGTGTCGCGCAGATCCGCAGTGCCCGCCAGGCGGACGGTTTTGATTACCTCGACGGGGTCGGCGATATTAACGCCAGCAGTGACGAGTACCGCCTGTTGCGTGACAAGGCCAACCTGGCACTTGGTTACAGCCTGCTGAAGGAAGGCGAGGCCGAGGCATCACGTGCGGCACTGAACCGCGTACGCCTGCAGGGGCCGTTGTCCAGCAAGGCCCTGCTGGGTGCAGGCTGGGCCGATGCGGAAAGCGAGCAATTCGGACGTGCACTGGTCCCGTGGCTGGAGTTGAGCAAACGGGATCCGACCGATCCCGCGGTGCAGGAAG
>JAOULY010000233.1 GCA_029881775.1 Gammaproteobacteria bacterium | reverse complement strand
GGTGAAGTACGATCCGAATGGCGCGAAGGTGTTCGCGACCTATCTGGGTGGCAGTGAGCTGGAGTTTGGTAACGACATCGCGGTTAGTCGTGTCAGCGACCTTGTCTATGTGGCTGGCAGCACGCAATCTTCCCTTGATTTCCCGGCGACACCGCTTGCCTACCAGGCCACCGCAGGCGGTGGTACCACGGACGGTTTTATCGCCAGTTACCTTGCCGACGGCAGCAAGGTCGACGCCAGTTATTTCGGTGGCAGTAGCAGCACAGTCATCCGGTCGATCGCTGTCGGTCAAGCAGGGCGCGATATCATGGTCGCCGGTACTACCGATTCCATTGATCTGCCCACGCGCTACCCCGCACAGGCCACCCAAGGTGGTGGTATAGATGGCTTCGTCACCCGGATTGCCAGCGGCCCGGGGGTGGTGCTCGCCGTGGGTAACAACTGTTGCGGCCAACTGGGTGACGGCAACACTGGCGGCGCAACCAATGATCCGGTTCGCGTCAGCGGCGGACTCAGTAACATCGTCGCGGTTAGCGGCGGTGCCATACATAGCCTGGCGCTGCACGCCGACGGGACTGTCAGTGCCTGGGGTTACAATGCCGATGGCGAACTGGGTAATGGCAGCGTAACTGACTCTGCGGTGCCGGTGGCGACCAGCACGCTGACGGATGCGGTCTTCATCAACAGCGGTGAATACCACAGCATGGCCATCACCGCGGATGGATCATTGTATACCTGGGGTGACAACCGGAACGGTCAACTGGGCGATGGACAAAGTCCCACCGACAGTCCGGTGCCGACCCCCGTGTTGGCCGATGTGGTGGATGCGCAGGGTGGTTTGTATCACACGGTGGCCCTGACCCGGGACGGCGCCGTGTGGACCTGGGGTGCCAACGTCAATAGCCAGCTGGGTGATCCCTCTGTGGTGGGACACCGTGACCTTCCAGTGTCCGTATCAAACCTGCCACCGGTTATAAGTTCGGTAGCGGCCGGTAGATTTCATACCCTGGCCCTGGCGAGCGATGGTGGCGTATGGGCCTGGGGTGACAACACAGAAGGTCAGCTGGGTGATGGAACACTAACGAATGCGGGTATTCCGGTGCCGGTCAATGCCCTCAGCAATGTCGTCGCGATCGACGCCGGTAATGATTTCTCCCTGGCCCTGAAGGACGACGGTACCGTGTGGGCCTGGGGTAACAACAGCTCCGGCCAGTTGGGTAATGGCACTGATCCGCTTAATCCGGTAGACAGTGCTGTCCCGGTGCAGGTCAGCGGACTCGATACTGTCATTGCGATCGCCAGCGGTGCTAATTATTCACTGGCCCTGAAGTCCGACGGCACGGTGTGGGGCTGGGGTTACTGCGGCGCCGGCTCGCTGGCTGTCGGGTGTGCGGGTGGCGCCAGCGGCAGTATGTTCAATGTGCCGCGGCACTTGATCAACAGTAGCGCCATCGGTATCAGCGGCGCCATCGGTATTAGCGCCGGAGGTCAAACTACGCTGGTAATGCTGGCAGATCACGACGCTGATGGCCTCGAGGATGCCCTGGAACTGACCCTGGGTACCGACCCCGCCAATGCGGATAGCGACAGCGATGGCCTCGAGGATGGCCTGGAACTGGCCCTGGGCACTGACCCCGCCAATGCGGATAGTGACAGCGATGGCCTCGAGGATGGCCTGGAAGTGATCCTCGGTACCAACCCCGCCAATGCGGATAGCGACAGCGATGGCCTGAGTGATTACGCTGAAGTCACTTACGGCGACGGTGATCCCACGAATTACACGGTGGGTGTCGACACCAACCCCATGAATGCAGACACCGACGGTGACGGTTTTCTCGACGGTGGCAATAACCCTGCGGACAACTGTCCGCTGATCATGAATTTCGACCAGTCCGACATCGACGGTGATGGTGAGGGCGATGCCTGTGACCTGGATACCCTGCTCGGTAACGGTAACTTTACGATGACTGCTCCTGATGGTACTGCTTTTGGCGGCACTAACGACGTCATCGCGCACTGGGACGGTTCATTGAACACCACAGCAACCGGTACCAACTTCAACATGAATATGAAGTCGGAATCGGATGCACCCTTTTTCGGTAATCCATGGACTGCGCATGATATCCGCGTCTTTGGACCGGGTGTCTATGATCTAAATACTTCCTGCAATGCAGCCGAGTTGCAGCTTGGTACCGACCCGGCAAGCTGTGTTGGTGTGCCCGGCATTCCGTTCACGTTGACGGTGGGTCCGAGTCAGATCGGGGCGCACCTGCTTTTCAACTGGGGTGGAAATCTCATCCACTCGGCTGTCGTGTGGGATTTGGATGCCCAATTCACGGGTCAGCTTTATACTGGACCGGCAGGTACTGCGCCCAGCTCTACCACCATCTGGCAACTGGCCTCTACCGATGGTGATGGTGATGGCATTGCAGGTATGGCCATGTTGGATGGTCCGTTTGCAGGGTTTAGTAACAATTTCAACCTGGGTCGGCTTGTTGATGGCGACGGCGATGGCGCAACCGATGGTGTCGATACCGATCCGCTGGTCGCGCAGCCGGATCTCGTGGCTTCGACTACAGCGGATGTCAGCGTATGTCCGGGCGGCCAACTGACGCACAGTGTAACCGTGACCAACCAGTCGCTGAATACCAACGCCATCGGCACCGGCTCCAGCGGCTCCGTATGGATCGACCGGGTACTGTCGCTGTCCACCACGATCCTGAAAAACACCGATCCGGCGGCCGGGCAAAGCGGGCAGATTTCCCTTGGATTTGTCCAGCCTGGCTCGTTTAATCTTGCACCCGGTGCCGCATTTGCCCAGGGCGGGTTTACTGTCACTATCCCGGCAGGTACAGCACCGGGTAGCTATTACTTTGGTCTCTATGCCGACAGCAACGATGCCTTCCCGATCGCTGAGTCGCGGGAGGATAACAATACTGCTGCAGTGCCGGTTACCGTGCTGCCTCCGGGCGATCCGGTCTGTGCTCCATACAAGTACACGCTCTTTAATGCGGATTTCGAGACCGAGACGGTCGGTTCACCACCGAGTCTGGCTCCGCCGGGAGTCCCGTCAGGCGATAGCGCGGTGCTTGCAGGCACGGTTCTTGTCGAGGCCGGACTGGCGGATCTGAGCTCCAACGGCGTGAAACTGAGCGGTGTGAGTCAGTATCGCGCCATACCGGACCCGGCCTACGGGCCCTATGATACGGGTGTCTACCGGGTCAGCTGGAAATGGGCCGCACTGAATGCAGAGATTGGCACTGTCCCCCAATCGCCGGTACGTGGTGTTGCCGAATTATCCACGCCGAAAGGACGAGTGTTCAACGCCAGCTTCAACGTCGACGATGTCGTCTTCTTCCAGGCTACCCCCGCTGTTATTGTGCGTTCGAATCCATTTGTCGCTCAACAGTTCGAGGCTGTAGTCAACCTCAATACCTCCACCTATGATCTTTCCGTCGATGGCATTCCCGTATTTACAGATCAGCCATTCCTGGATAACCTGGCTGCGCCATTCGCGTTGACCGTCGGGATAAACCCTGTTAATCCGTTTTCTGGACCCGAGGATTACGCCATCGACGATGTGTACATCCAGCTGCAGGACGATATCGATTCCGATAGCGACGGTCTCCTGAATCAGGATGATAATTGCCCGGCTGTTGCCAATCCTGCCCAGACAGACAGCAATAGTAACGGTGTCGGTAATGCATGTGACCCGGTACCCTTTGTTACTGCTCCGGCAAATGTCACATTCACGGCGACACAAAGCAACCCGGACGGGACGCCGAAGATTGATCCCGATGTTGCGCGCTGGCTGGCGAGTGCCACGGCAACCGATCTGGAAGACGGCGTGGTTTCTGTCAGCAACAATGCGCCTGCCTTGCTGCCGGCAAGTGGCGTGTCGCCATATGACCCCTTCACCACAACCGTGACCTTCAGCACGACTGATAGCGACCTGAATACCGCTACGGCGACGGCTGATATCACCATTGTCTATTCCGATGCCAATGGCAACGGGACCCCGGATATTATCGATAATTCAGACACCGACACTGTGCCCGATCTCGTCGATAACTGCTGGCTGGTGGACAATCCGGGGCAGGAGGATTTCGATAATGACGGGCTCGGCGATGCCTGCGATG
>JAOULY010000231.1 GCA_029881775.1 Gammaproteobacteria bacterium | reverse complement strand
CGAAAAATATTTAAGGACATAACATGACCCGCACCATCATCCACACCGACAAGGCCCCGCAGGCCATCGGCACCTACTCGCAGGCCGTTAAATGCGGCAACACCGTTTACCTGTCTGGGCAAATACCGCTCGACCCGGCCACGATGGAGCTGGTCGATGGCGACATGGCCGCGCAGGTCCGGCGCGTGTTCGATAACCTGACCGCCGTGGCAGAGGCTGCCGGCGGTTCGCTGGCCGATATCGCCAAGCTGAATATATTCCTGCCCGATCTCGGGCATTTCGCACTGGTCAATGAAATCATGGCGGAATATTTCAGCGAACCGTACCCGGCACGTGCAGCCGTCGGCGTGGCCTCCCTGCCGAAAGGTTCGCAGGTGGAAATGGATGCGGTGATGGAGCTGGATAACTTTGACGAGGATGATTATCTCGACCAATAGTTCGTGGTGGTTGTTTTATCGGGTTGTGTGTTGATTTAATAAAATCTCGCGCACGACTGCAGGGATGCAGGAGGTAGAGTAACGCAGGAGCAGTTACCGAAAGACGCGAAGGCGCAAAGAAAAGAAAAATATTAGCCACAGAGAGCACAGAGGACACAGAGATTTATAATTGAAAAACAATAATTATTTTCCGCGTTATAATTTTATGCGAACGTATCCTTATAGCGATTCGCGTGATACGACAATTGTAGCAACAAAGGGTTTAAAGCATTGCTTGTCTCTGTGTCCTCTGTGCTCTCTGTGGCAAGCCTTTTCTCTGCGCCTTCGCGTCTTTGCGCGAGACAGTGTTTTTGAATAACACCTCCAACCCCGAAGACAAGCTCGACTCCCTGCCGGTTACGGTGCTGAAGGGTGTTGGTCCGCGCGTGGCCGAACGCCTCAAACGACTCAATATTCAGACTGTGCAGGATGTGCTGTTCCACCTGCCGCTGCGTTACGAGGACCGCACGCGGGTGGTGCCAATGGGTTCCGTGCGCGCCGGTGAACACGTGGTGGTGCAGGGTGAAATTGAACTGGCCGAGATAAAGTTCGGCCGGCGGCGCTCGCTGCTGGTGCGCATCAGCGACGGCACCGGTTCGTTGACGCTGCGGTTTTTTCATTTCAACAAGCAGCAGCAGACCGGCCTGCAGCGCGGTCATGGCATCCGCTGTTTCGGTGAGGTGCGCGCTGGTCCGGTGACGCTGGAAATGGTGCATCCCGAGTACCAGCTGGTCGAGCCGGATGCGGTGCTGGCGGCGGCGGACCACTTGACGCCGATTTATCCTGCCACCGAAGGCGTGCACCAGCTGACGTTGCGTGCGCTGACCGAGCAGGCGCTTCACTATCTCGACCGGGGTGGCCTGGTCGACTGGTTGCCGCCAGCGCTGGTCAGCGATTTCAAAATGACATCACTGCCGGCGGCGTTACGCTACGTGCACCGGCCACCGCCGGACGCCTCGCTGGAGCTGTTCGCCAGTGGGCACCACCCGGCACAACAGCGGCTGGCATTCGAGGAACTGCTCGCGCACCACCTCAGTTTGAAGCGCCTGCGCGAACGCGTGTTACACACGTCCGCGCCGGTGCTGCAGGATGACGCCCTGCTGGTGAATAGGTTCATCGGTCAGTTGCCGTTTGCGCTGACCGGTGCGCAGCAACGCGTGATCGATGAAATTATCCATGACCTGTTGCAGCCGCACCCGATGGCGCGACTGGTGCAGGGCGATGTGGGTTCCGGCAAGACGGTCGTGGCTGCCTGCGCGGCCCTGACGGCGGTTGCGGCCGGTTACCAGGTGGCGCTGATGGCGCCGACCGAGTTGTTGGCCGAGCAGCATTTCCGCAGTTTCAGCGAGTGGCTGGCGCCGCTGGATATCAGTATCGCGTGGCATGCCGGCAAGACGCGTGGCACGGCGCGTGCGTCGGCATTGTCTGCCATAGCGGACGGTACGGCGCAGGTTGCGATCGGCACGCATGCGCTGTTCCAGCAGGAAGTCGAATTTGCCAGGCTTGGCCTGGTGATTATCGACGAGCAGCACCGTTTTGGTGTGCACCAGCGGCTTGCACTGCGCGACAAGGGGCGCGACGACGCGTTGCGCCCGCATCAGCTGGTGATGACCGCCACGCCGATTCCCCGCACACTGGCGATGACGGTATACGCCGATCTCGATACCTCCATCATCGATGAGCTGCCGCCCGGACGGCAACCGGTGAAAACCGTGGCCATCAGCCAGGCGCGTCGCGAGGACGTGATGGCGTCGGTGCGCAAGGCCTGCAGTGCCGGCCAGCAGGCCTACTGGGTCTGCACCCTGATCGAGGAATCCGAGGTTCTGCAGTGCCAGGCGGCGGAGAATACCGCGACCCTGCTGGCCGAAACCCTGCCGGAATTAACCGTTGGGCTTATCCACGGCCGCCTGAAGCCGGCCGACAAGGAACGCCTGATGGCTGCATTCAAGGCGGGCAGCATCGACCTGCTGGTCGCCACGACGGTCATCGAGGTCGGCGTGGACGTGCCGAATGCCACGCTGATGATTATCGAGAACCCGGAACGACTGGGGCTGGCGCAGCTGCACCAGTTACGTGGCCGTGTCGGTCGTGGCCGCGCGCACAGCAGTTGCGTGCTGCTGTACCAGTCACCGCTGTCGGCGAATGCACGTGATCGGCTGGCGGCCCTGCGCGAGACCGGCGATGGTTTCGAGATCGCCCGCCGTGACCTGGAACTGCGTGGACCCGGCGAAGTGCTGGGTACCCGCCAGACCGGTGAGATGCAGTTTCACATTGCCGACCTGTTGCGCGACGAGGCGTTGTTATCCGACGTCGAGCAGGCCGCCGGTCGTCTCAATCAGCTTGCGCCGGGCAATGTGTCACCGTTAATCCGGCGCTGGCTGGGCGAGACGGCGCTGCTGGGTGAGGTCTAGCTGCACGATTTTCCTGCTGCAGGAGCGCATCGCATGCGCGAATTGCTCCGCGGCTGATTTATCCGCCGGGCGAGGTCCAGCAAGGCAGGTCTTTACCTGCTGTAGGAGCGGACGCTGTCCGCGAACTGCTCCGCAGCCGATTTATTCGCGGACGGCGTCCGCTCCTACAGCTGTTTCAATTGTGCAGGCGCCCCTTGCCGGCGTGAAATGACGAAATTATTCCCGGCCACGTTTTAATGAATTAAAAACATTGCGAAATAACCGCGAATGATTACATTAGGCACCCCTGCCACCTTTACGGAGTAAACGGGCCGTATGACCCGCTGGAAGCCAAATCGTCATTACCTGCGTGCAGACATCCCGCGGCCATTGTGCAACTGGTTGCTGGATACCGCCTCGCTGACCCTGCGCCTGCAGCAACTCTGCCCGGGTGAATTCAGGGTACACGTACTGTCGCAGCTTGTCGGCCAGCCGACGCTGAGCGAGGCGCGTGCGCTCGGCATGCGGCCGGGCAGGCGGGCGATTATTCGCCAGGTGCAGTTGCTGTGCGATGGCCGGCCCTGGGTGTATGCGCGCACCATCATTCCGATGACTTCACTGCGCGGCCGCCTGCGCCGCCTGGCGCACCTCGGCACGCGTCCGTTGGGCGGCATGCTGTTCGCCGATCCGGGTATGCGTCGCGAGATTGTCGAGCTGGCCGTTATCCGCCGGGGCCAGGCATTGCATGCCGCCGCCACCCGCGGGTTGCGCACGAAGCCGGAAATAATCTGGGGACGGCGTGCCGTGTTCCGCATTGCACGCAAGCCGTTACTGGTGAGCGAGGTGTTCCTGCCGGCCTTCCCGGCGGCCTCGAAATTACCGCCGCGCTGGAAAAGCAGCTGACAATCCGCATACTGTCCGCATGGCAAGCACTTTGACAGAGCGGCTGGTTAATTACGCCGTGCTCATGCGGCTGAACAAGCCGATCGGAATCTACCTGTTGTTGTGGCCGACCCTGTGGGCGCTGATGATTGCCGGCGAGGGCAGCCCGGATAAAAAAGTATTGCTGATATTCATCGCCGGCGTGGTGCTGATGCGCTCCGCCGGGTGTGTCATCAATGACTACTTCGACCGCGATTTCGACCGTCATGTCTCCCGTACCAGTAATCGCCCGTTAACATCCGGTCGTGTTACCACGCAGGAGGCGAAACTGTTGTTCGCGGCGTTGTGCCTGGTCGCACTGCTGCTGGTGCTGCAGCTCAATCGCCTGACGATCATGCTGTCGGTGGTCGGTG
>JAOULY010000232.1 GCA_029881775.1 Gammaproteobacteria bacterium | reverse complement strand
TATCGGTATTGCCCTGATGCCGGAGCATGGTGAGGCAGTCGACGAGTTGTTGCGCAATGCAGACTATGCCATGTACAGGGCCAAGAGCGGCAATATGGGCTATGCCATACACGATCCGACCACGATTGACCATATTGTTGCGACCCGTATGAACCTGGACGGCATGCTCAACGAGGACATTGGCCGTAATGACCTGTTCCTCGTCTATCAGCCCGTTATCGAGTTCGCCTCCGGCCGTATTCATTACCTCGAGGCGCTGGTCCGCTGGCGGCAGCCCGATGGCCGGATACTTATGCCGGACAGCTTCATCCGTGCCGCGGAGCAGAGCGGGCTTATCAAGCAACTGTCCGAGTGGGTGATCGATGCGGCCTGTCGCGAGCTCGCGTCGCTGCAGGTAATCGATCCGGACCTGCGTTCGGGCATCAATCTTTCCATGCACAACCTGCATGATTTCAAGCTGATGATGCGCATCGAGGATGCCTTGTCACGTCACAAGCTCAGTGCTGATTCGCTGTTGCTTGAAATAACCGAATCCGGCGTCATGCTCGATCCCGACCAGGTCATCGAAATACTCGAGCAGCTGGCTGCCATGGGACTGAAACTGTCGATTGACGATTTCGGCACCGGGCATTCGTCACTGGTTCATTTGCGTCGTTTGCCCGTGCATACCCTGAAAGTGGACAAGTCCTTCGTTGTTGATATGGACTCGGATGATGAAAATGCCTCGATCGTGCGTGCCACTATCGATCTTGGTCACAGCCTTGGCCTGACAGTGACGGCGGAAGGCGTCGAAACGCGGACCGTTCATGATTTGCTGAAAGGCATGAAATGCGATTATTACCAGGGATATTACAATGGCAAGCCCATGACGCTGACCGAACTCGAGCGCTGGCTGGGTGATGCCGCGCTGCGATTGCATGATGTTTCCCGCTGATATTCTTGCCAACAGGGCGCCGATTAACAATACTGTTCTCTAACCATGACCAGAATAATGACGATAACAAGTGGCAGTTCAGGTGTCGGCAAGACCCACCTGGCCGTCAATCTTTCTCTGGAAATGGTGCGTCGCGGCCGCCAGGTCGGCCTCTACCATGTGCCTGACTGCGACTCGCCGGTCGATTGTTTTATCGATGTCCAGCACATCATTGAACGTCCACAGCAGGCGACAGCCGATCATGATCACCAGCAGGTAATCAGTCGCGGTTACCTGGGTGTTGATATCCTTTCAAGTGAAAAACCCCTGGCCGACTGGTCGACGATTGACCGTGAAACCCTTGCGCAGTATGTGAACGCGATGGATGTCGAGGACGGTTACGATGACTTTTTCATCGACACATCCGGGATGGGGCCGCGCGAACTGCTCGCCTGTTGCCTGGCATCACCGCTTGTCCTGCTCGTGGTAACGCCTGATAAACAATCGCAGGCCGAGGCATTTGCATTATTGCGCATCCTGCAGATGAACGGGTTCGAGGGCGGAATACGGCTGCTGGTTAACCGGGTGCCTTATGCGGTGGATGCGCAGGATATTCAGAAGGCATTCAACCACGAAGTCAGCCGGCACCTGGGTATAGAGGCCGGCATGCCCTGGTATATTGTTGAAGATACTGCTGTGCCCCGGTCCGAACGTTATCGACAGGCATTCAGTGCGGTATTTCCCGATTCAGATGCGGCCGCCGCTATCGTGGTGATCGCGGATGATTTCGACTCGATCCCGGAGCAGAGCGGGCCACATATGCTGGCCGGCTGGTGGGAACGCTTCATCGACCGCGTGCAGTCCCCGCTTCACCTGCCGGGCAATGTGTTGCTCGAAATGCAGTCGCTGCGGGACAGCCTGGATACGGCGACGGCTCTGCATGGAGTTGAAGTATCGAAAACAGCGGGTGGTGACAGCCAGCAAGCGGGCTGAAAAAAACGGCCGGCGAATACATCATCCGCCGGCCGTGTACAGATTACTTGATGTCGATTTTTGCAGACGCCTTCATTTCCTCGATATGCTTCTGCAGTTTCTGGTTAGCAAGCATGATCTTCAGACGTTCCTTGACGTCCTCGAACGGCGGTGGCGTGCCCTCGCGTGTGTCTTCAAGCCTGATAACGTGCCAGCCAAACTGGGTCTGGACCGGCTCTTTCGTATAACTGCCTTTTTCCAGGGTGGCGGTGGCATCAGCAAACGGTTTGACCATCTGGCCGGCACCGAACCAGCCCAGTTCGCCGCCATTAGGTCCTGACGGGCCGGTCGATTTTTCCCTGGCCAGCTCGGCGAAGTCGCCGCCGGCATCCAGCAGCGCGATGATGTCTTTGGCTTCCTGCTCGCTATCTACCAGGATGTGACGGGCGTTGAATTCATTGCCCGGTTTGCCGACACCGGTGTCATAGGCGTTCCTGAGTTCTTCGTCGCTGCTCTCATTGGCAGTGATGAAAGACTTGATGGCGGCGCCGGCAAGGGTGCTGCGGTCCAGCTGGTCGAGCGTGGCGCTGATCACCGGGTCTGCCCGGGCACCGCTGTTGGCGGCCTCCTGGCGCATCAGTTCGAGTGCAACCAGTTCGTTCAGGACGGCGTCGTCATCGCTGGTATCCGGCTGGATGCCCTTGGCGGCACGTTGCTGCTTGTAGACGTCCAGTACCTGCCGGGTAATCGGTGAGCCGTTGACGGTTGCGATGATGTCGCCGGTGACGGCGGCGGCCGGTGTGCTGCCGCTATCGGTTGTATTGAGTGTGGTTTGCATCTGGTCACAACCGGCGAGGGACAACAGGGCCCCGGCCAGTAAAACATTACGTAAATTCATTGCGTGTACCTTTTAAGGGTGGATGGGTTAATTCTCTTCGGGGGTTCTGGCCTGGATACTGAGGGCGTGGATTTCACCGCGCATCATATCATCCAGCGCATCGTAAACCAGTCTATGGCGCTGAATCGGACTTTTGCCGGTAAACGCCGCAGACACGATATTGACGATGTAGTGTCCGCCGCCGGCAGCCCCGGGGTGGCCGGCATGCTTGGCGCTTTCATCAATAATTTCAAGGGCCATTGGCTGGAATGCCTGTTCCAGGCGGGTGCGTATGGCCGTGATGCGATTGTCTGGCATATCAGGGTAATACCTTCTTGAAGGGTTTAACAACGACGTTGGCATAGACACCGGCGGCGACATATGGATCCGCGTCGGCCCAGGCCTGTGCCGCATCCAGGGAGGTGAACTCGGCGACTACCAGGCTGCCGCTGAAGCCGGCCTCGCCGGGATCTTCGCTGTCGATGGCGGGGTGCGGACCGGCAAGTAGCAGCCGTCCTTCGCCCAGCAGGGCCTGTAAACGCGCCAGGTGTGCCGGGCGAGCCTGCAGCCTGTCGGCGAGGCTGTCTTCGCGGTCCTGGCTGATGATGGCGTAGAGCATCAGGTTTCGTCCTCCCTGGTTTCCATGTAGCGGCCAAGATAAAACGCCTGTCCGAACACGAACACCAGCGTCATGCCCATCATGCCGAATAGTTTGAAATTCACCCAGGTCGATTCACTGTAATTGAAGGCGACGTACAGATTAACAATGCCGATAAAAATAAAGAACAGCACCCACGCCCAGTTAAGTCGTTGCCAGACCGCTGGCGGTACTGAAATGGCATGTCCCATCATGCGCTCAATCAGCGTGGTTTTGCTGAACAGGCGGGCACCGATGAAGACGCCGGCGAACAACCAGTTAACCACGGTCGGCTTCCATTTAATGAAAACCGGGTCACGTAATGCGAGTGTCAGCCCGCCGAAGACGACAAGTATGGCGAGTGTGATCACATGCATTTTTTCGAAACGGCGGTTTTTCATCCAGAACAGGCCGGTCTGGACAAATGCGGCCCCGATTGCGACGGCCGTCGCAACATAGATGTCGTACATTTTGTACGCAGCAAAGAACAGGATGATGGGAAACAGGTCGAAGAGAAATTTCATTGCGTGTCTGCTTGTGTGGTCAGGATATGGGTGATGGCTAGTGTAGCGAGCGGTCGATATTCCACTGGCGATGGTATTTTGCCATGACTGCGTGGACGTGTTCGGGGTAATTCAGCGCATTCATCTGTTGCATGCCTTCGGTGAAGAACTGTCCGGCGTCCTCCGGCTCGCCTGTGCCGCCCGGCTGTGCCACGGCTGCGCAGGCATCCAGCAGCGCGGCAGCGTCTGTTTTGAGGGT
>JAOULY010000230.1 GCA_029881775.1 Gammaproteobacteria bacterium | reverse complement strand
TTGCGGCAGCGGCTGGTGCGCACGGCGCACCCTACATTTGCTGAGTGACGGTTTGGGTCGTTTTCTTGTCTGAACTACTACAGAAAATGCAGTAATGATTGCTTTAGTGCCCGAAGGAATCTGTAAGTAATAATAAATAACCTGGAACAGGCTTTCTTAGCGCCTTGGCGTCTTTGCGCGAGACAGGGTCTCGTTACTGCAGGCGGGATTTAATCAGCGCGCTGACGGCACTCATGTCGGCGCGGCCCTGGATCTTCGGTTTCAACTGGCCCATGACCTTGCCCATATCCTTGATGCTGTTGGCGCCGGTGGCAGCCATGGCGGCATCGATCAGGGCATTCAGTTCATCTTCGCCCAGTGCTTCCGGAAGATAGGGCTGGATAATGCCGAGCTCGAAGTTTTCCTGGGCGATCAGGTCATCGCGACCGGCCTGTTCGAACTGGCTGATGGATTCGCGTCGTTGCTTGGCCATCTTGTCGAGCACGACAATGACCTGCTCGTCATCCAGTTCGATACGTTCATCGACTTCGCGTTGCTTGATCGCCGCCAGTATCAGCCGGATGGTGCCAAGCCGCGCTTTATCTTTCGCGCGCATGGCATCCTTCATGTCCTGCTGAATACGGTCCTTGATGGACATGTGAAGAATGGCTTTACTAGTAGAGGCGTATGCGACGTGCGAGTTCGCGCGAAACTTTTTTCTGGGTGCGCTTCACGGCCGCGGCCATTTTGCGCTTGCGTTCCTGTGTGGGTTTTTCATAAAACTCACGACGACGCACTTCGGCCAGTACACCGGCCTTTTCACAGGAGCGTTTGAAACGGCGCAGGGCAATTTCAAAGGGTTCGTTTTCTTTTACACGTACATTGGGCATGAAGCACCGCAAACAGATTGGTTAAAGGGCTGCGAATTCTAAACATCTCCGCTGCAAAAGGCAAAAAAATCCTTGTTTAACAATTACCGGGGCTTACCATACAGGCCATGGTCATCCTTGGTATCGAAACCTCGTGCGATGAAACGGGCATCGCCGTCTACGACGGTGAGCGTGGCCTGTGCGGCCATGCGCTCTATAGCCAGGTTGAGTTACACGCCCGCTACGGGGGGGTGGTGCCGGAGCTGGCCTCGCGTGACCATGTCCGCAAGCTGCTGCCGCTTATAAAGCAAGTCTTTGATTCATCGAATATTAAATCTTCAGATATCGACGGTGTTGCGTACACGGCCGGGCCGGGCCTGGTGGGTGCCCTGCTGGTTGGGGCCGCGGCCGGCCGCAGCCTGGCCTGGGCCTGGGGTGTCCCTGCCGTGGGTGTTCACCACATGGAAGGGCACCTGCTGGCGCCCATGCTGGAGCAGGATCCGCCGACCTTCCCGTTCCTGGCCCTGCTGGTGTCCGGCGGGCACACCTTGCTGGTGGAAGTCGGCGGGATCGGGCGCTACCGGGTCCTTGGCGACTCCATTGATGACGCGGTTGGCGAGGCGTTCGACAAAACCGCGTCCCTGCTGGGGCTGCCCTATCCCGGCGGGCCGGCGCTGGCGAAACTGGCGCTGGACGGCAATCCCGATCGTTTCCGCTTCCCGCGGCCGATGACAGACCGGCCAGGGCTGGACTTCAGTTTCAGCGGCTTAAAGACATTTGCGCTCAACACCTGGCGCAACAGCGAGCAGTCCGGGCAGGACCGCGCCGATATTGCGCGTGCATTCGAGGACGCCGTTATCGATACCATGGTGATCAAGTGCCGTCGCGCCTTGCAGGAAACCGGTCTCGCTACACTGGTCATTGCCGGTGGCGTCGGCGCCAACATCCGCCTGCGCGAGCGACTCAGTGAGTTGTTGCGCTCACAGGGTGGCCGGGCCTGCTTCCCGCGACCGGAATTCTGTACCGACAACGGCGCGATGATTGCCTATGCCGGCTGGTGCCGGCTGGCGGCCGGCGAGTCTGAAGGCCTGGGTATCCGCGCAACACCGCGCTGGTCACTGGAAGATTTGCCGGCGGTTTAATGTTGTCCGCGATTTAATTGATAACCGTAGGAGCGCCTTGCAGGCGCGATCATTTTATTCGCGCCTGCAAGGCGCTCCTACAGGTCTTTGTTTTTTCCGAAGCTGATCTTGCCTTCGCGGCCGCTCAGCAGATTGGCGATGTTGCTGCGATGTCGCCAGAACAGGATGACCGCCAGAATGGCCATGGCGGCGATGACGGGCGGCTCCGGCATCAGCCAGTAAAACACCGCCGGTGACAACGCGATAGCGGTCAATGCCGACAGCGATGAATAGCGAAACACCACGGCCATCAGCAGCCAGATTCCTGCTATCGCAAGCCCCGCCGGCCAGTGCAATCCGAAACTGACACCCAGCGCCGTGGCGACCCCCTTGCCGCCCTGGAAACCGAAGAACACCGGGTAGAGATGGCCGAGGAAGGCGGCCAGCGCGGTGCCTGCCAGTATGAGCGCGCCGGCATCCAGTGCATGGGCCGCCAGCACCGGCAGCAGTCCTTTCAGCATGTCACCGAGCAGCGTCAGGGCGGCGGCCTTTTTACCGCCGATACGCGCTACATTGGTTGCGCCCGGATTGCGCGAGCCTTGCTTGCGCGGATCCGGCAGCCCCATGAGTTTGCAGACGATGATGGCGGCGGAGATCGAGCCGAGCAGGTAAGCGCCCGGTATCAGCAGGTAATTGAGGTCCATGGCTGACCATTGGAATCGCAAACCATCCATGCGTCAAGGTATAGTGTGCACAGAACCTGACAGGACAGTGCGCCTATGGATATTGTGTTTATAAAAGACCTGCGCATAGAAACCATCATCGGTATCTATGACTGGGAGCGGCGGGTCAAGCAGACTATCAGCCTGGATCTCGAAATGGGCGCCGACATTCGTACCGCGGCGGCCACTGATGCGATCGACGATACACTCAACTACAAGGCCGTTGGCAAGCGCTTGATCTCATTTGTCGGCGAGAGCAAGTACCAGCTGGTGGAAACACTGGCGGAGAAAATCGCGGATATTGTATTGAGTGAATTCAACGTCCCGTGGCTGAAACTCACGGTACACAAGCCGGGGGCATTGCGCGGTTCGCGTGATGTCGGGGTGATCATCGAGCGCGGCAGCCGGGAGCCGGCCTGAATGGCGCATGCCTGGGTCAGTATTGGCAGCAATATCGAGCGCAGGAAGCACATTGCACGGGCGCTGGCGTTGCTCGAGGAGCACTTTGGCGAACTCGAACAATCATCGGTTTACGAAAGCGCAGCGGTCGGTTTTGACAGTGAGCCCTTCTTTAATATGGTCGTTGGTTTTAATACCGATGAGTCGCCGCACGTATTGCAGGCGCAGTTGCACGGCATCGAAGCGGCTTGCGGCCGGCAGCGCACCGCATCGTTAAGTGCGCGGACGCTGGACCTTGACCTGCTGACATACGATGACCGGGTGATTAATGAGGGCAAGCTGGTGTTGCCGCGTGACGATATCACGCGCTATGCCTTTGTCCTGTACCCGCTTGTCGAACTCGCCCCGAATGAGCGTCACCCGGTAAGCGGTCGGCGCTATGCTGACCTGTGGGATGATTTCGCCCAGGATTCCCAGCCACTGCAGCGGGTAGACTGGCCATCCAGGTCGTAGCACGGTCCATGCAGACAGACACGGCACTGCCGGCGCCGACGGCGGCGGAACGGCAACTGAGCGATGCGCTGGTGGCATTGATCCGTGAACAGATTGCCGCGGCCGGCGGCAGCATCCCGTTTTCACGTTACATGGAACTGTGCCTGTATGCGCCGGGGCTGGGTTATTACAGTGCCGGGCAGCGCAAGTTCGGCAGTGGCGGTGATTTCGTCACCGCGCCGGAAGTATCGTCGTTGTTCGGCCGCTGTGTTGCGCAAAGTTGTGCAGCCGTGCTCAGGCAGACCGGTGGCGACGTGCTGGAATTCGGTGCCGGCAGCGGGCGGCTTGCTATCGACCTGCTGGCAGAGCTGGCCGCCATGGACAGCCTGCCGGGGCGTTACCTCATACTCGAGCGCAGCGCGGAATTGCGACAGCGTCAACGTGAGGCGCTGCACCGTGAGCTGCCGCAGCTGGCAGGCCGGGTTGAATGGCTGGATGAATTGCCTGCGCAGGAATTGAATGGTGTCGTGCTGGCCAACGAGGTCCTCGATGCCATGGCCTGCGAGCGCTGGCGCTGGACCGGCGAACAGGTTGAGCGCTTGTT
>JAOULY010000229.1 GCA_029881775.1 Gammaproteobacteria bacterium | reverse complement strand
GCCGGTTGATATCAATACGGCCGATGCGGCCATGCTCGCGACGGCTATCGACGGGGTCGGCGAGAAGAAGGCGGCCACCATAGTGCAATACCGCGAAACCCATGGGGCGTTTGCCAGTGTTGATGACCTGGCAAAAATAAAGGGCATCGGCGCCGCGACGGTTGAGCGAAATCGCCCCAGGCTGATGGTTGCACCGCCACCCCTGCAGTCTGGAAAGCAGGAATAAACCATTATAAACAATATGTTATAAACTAACCCGTCACCTTGCGAGCGGCCCTGGCCGGTTGCGGGTGACGGGTATTCAAGCGCGGACCAGCGCTTGCCAGCTGGATTGGCCGGGAAGCAGATGCAATATTCACGTCATGAGCGCTGATTATCATTTAATATTGTTGCGCTGTAGTCGATTACAGGAAATACACCCTTTGTCCCGGTAACCAGCAGGAATTTCGTCAATGTCTTTGTATCCAGTCATATTATCCGGCGGCTCAGGTTCACGCCTCTGGCCATTGTCGCGCGAACACTTTCCGAAGCCGCTGTTACAGCTGGTGTCGAGCCAGACGCTGTTGCAGGACACTGCCTGTCGGCTCGATGAGATCGATGACCTGTCTGACGCCGTTTACGTTTGCAACGAAGAACACCGTTTCCTGCTGGCCGAGCAGGTCGCGCAAATCGGCAAGCGGCCGGCGACAATAATTCTCGAACCGGAAGGACGCAATACAGCGCCGGCACTGACTTTGGCCGCGCTGTTCCTGCTGCAGAAAGATCCGCACGCCATGATGATCGTTATGCCGGCGGATCATGTTATCAAGGAGGCCACCAGTTTCGTTGAGGCCGTTCAGCAGGGCCGGGCAAGCGCCGAGGCCGGCAAGCTGGTGACCTTCGGTATCGTGCCGGATTCAGCCGAGACAGGTTACGGTTACATTCAGCACGACAGCGGCGATACGGTAAATGGCGCCTACCGTGTTGGCCAGTTCGTCGAGAAGCCTGATCTGGAAACGGCCGAGCGGTATCTTGCTGCCGGCGACTATTACTGGAACAGCGGTATCTTCCTGATGCGGGCCGACAAGTGGTTGCAGGAAATGACTGACAACCGTCCCGATATCGTGGCAGCCTGCCGGGCCGCAATGGAAGCCGGCAAACAGGACAGTGACTTTTTCCGTATTGACCAGGACAGTTTTCGCGCATGCCCGTCCGACTCCATTGATTACGCTGTTATGGAGAAGACCGACGATGCCGTTGTGATTCCAGTCAGTGCCGGCTGGTCGGATGTCGGTGCATGGCCGGCACTCTGGAATATTTGTCCGCGCGACGAGTCCGGCAATGTTATACAGGGCGACGTGATTGCATATGACACCAACAACGCCTTCCTGCTGGCGCAGCACCGTTGTCTTGCCACTGTCGGCCTCGACAATATTATTGTCATTGAAACGGCCGATGCAGTGCTGGTGGCCAGCAAGGACAAGGCCCAGGATGTGAAGGAAATCGTCAGTCACCTCAAGAAAGAACGGCGGGAAGAGTACAAGGTCCATCGCGAGGTATTTCGCCCGTGGGGTTCCTACCAGGGGATCGATGCCGGATCCCGCTTCCAGGTAAAACGCCTGTCGGTGAAGCCGGGTGCGCAGTTGTCATTGCAAATGCATCATCACCGCGCAGAACACTGGGTGGTTGTGAAGGGCACGGCGCTGGTGACATGTGGCGACCAGGTATTTCACCTGCACGAAAATGAATCAACCTATATCCCCATGGGTGAGAAGCACCGCCTGGAAAACCCCGGCGAGATCCCGCTGGAGATTATCGAGATACAGTCCGGCAGTTACCTCGGCGAGGACGACATCGTGCGCTTCGAGGATATTTATGACCGGGTTCAGGAAAGCTGAGGGCAGGGAACGAATATGGAAAGCAAAATCAGAAAAGCAGTCTTCCCGGTAGCGGGTCTTGGTACGCGATTCCTGCCGGCAACCAAGGCGAATCCCAAGGAGATGTTGACGGTTGTCGACAAACCGCTGATCCAGTATGCCGCGGAAGAGGCGGTGAACGCCGGGATCAAGGAACTCATCTTCGTCACCAGCAGCAGCAAGCGTGCAATCGAGGACCACTTCGACAAGAATTATGAACTGGAAGCCGAGCTGGAGCGCAAGGGCAAGCTGGATCTTCTGACTATCGTGCGAGAGGTGGTGCCGGATGACGTTTCATGTATTTACGTGCGCCAGCCGGAAGCACTGGGCCTCGGGCATGCCGTGTTGTGTGCAGCGCCCATCGTTGGCAATGAACCGTTCGCCGTCATCCTGGCCGATGACCTGATCTACGCCGCGCAGAACTGCGTACTGGCTCAGATGGTGTCCGTGTTCAATGACCGCGAGTGCAGTATCCTGGGCGTGGAAGAAGTACCCCGGGACGAGACTGATAAATACGGTATTGTCGACCCGGAGACATCGGATGGCCGCATTACCAAGGTTAAGACGATTGTAGAGAAACCCAGTCCGGCAGAAGCAAAATCAAATCTCGCCGTGGTCGGGCGCTATGTGCTCACATCACGGATTTTTCATCACCTGATCGATATCCCGCGTGGCGCAGGTGGCGAGATACAGTTAACCGACGCCATTGCGCGCCTGATGCTGGAAGAGTCTGTGCTGGGCTACCGTTTTGAAGGCAAACGCTATGACTGCGGCAGCAAGCTGGGCTACCTGCAGGCCACCGTGGAATATGCGTTGCTGCATCCGGATTTGCGTGAGCCATTCAGGGAATACCTGGTGTCGGAGTTCGGTCAGCGAGCAAAGAATCGTCTGCGTGCCATCAACGACTGAGTCGGCGTACCAATAAAAAAGGCGACGGGACTTTATGGTCCCGTCGCCTTTTTGTTTGTTCAGCATTAATCAATGCAAGTACGGTGTAGACATACCGCGTGATTATTTGACCACATGCAAATGTGGTTTCTTCCGTTCTTTGTTCAACACCCGCATGACCAGCCGTTTCTGAATATTCCTCTGTCGTGTTAAAGCAGCGTGCCTGCGTGCACGTGTTATTGCCGCGGCATTTTCCCGCGCCTTGTCGAATTCTGCTTCGCATGGAATGACAGTTGGGTCGTGTCGGGTTTTGTTATGTGTGTTGGAGTCATCCGCCATCTTCTTCTCCCGCAATATTCCGGTTGCTTTGTTTAATCCTGGCGCCAGCAGGGCCATAAATAACAGGAATCAGGTCACTTTTTACTCAAGCAGTCAGGTAAAACAGGGGGCTGCCCTGCTGCCGTCCCGCTTGCATTGACTGAAAGGACAGTCAGCACTGTAAAATTGATCACTACCTGATCCACGGCTGGGCCGAAACGCGGTAGCGTTTGAATGCATCTACGTCTGTGCAGCCAACATGGCTGTCCGCATCCCGGTCCCACCGGCTTCGAACCGGTCGCGGCCGGATGCGGTCTGAGAAGCGCGAAGCAATACCGCCTGACCAGACCACCCCGTTTCGACGGCATTTCGACTGCTGTGCCTGCGCAATTTTATGCCGTGCATGGGTGTGGTGGCTATCCGCGATTATATTGCTTGATCCGGTTGTTACTGAATCACTGGCATAAGCGCCGGTGACGGGCGCGCTGATAATCGTGGTGCAGAGCAGCGCGGTAAGTAAGGCAAGTTCATTCTTCCTGTTCATGACTTCCTCCGCTAGTTTGTTATTTATGCACTGTTGTTTTGTATGTGGCCGATTATCTCACGGCTTGTATGAAAAATTGCCGGATACATAATCAGGGAGTCATCGCAGAACAGGGTGTTGCCAACCGGAAAAAACGGGTTTATAGGGCAATAATTGTTAATATTGGCACTCTAGTGCGCTGACCCTGAATGTTGCCGGATGCACGCCTGCTCACTTGTGACCGGCTGGTTAATTATGAGTTACGGAGACCGCAGTCCATGAATAATGTCGTATCGACCAGAAACCGGCTATCCATCCTGTTCAGCGTTATCATGCTAGCCGCCTGCAGCGAGCACGCCCGCGGTGTGCCTGCATCGGATGAACTTGCGGTGGAATGTCGCGATCCACGACCGCAGATGTGCACACAGGAGTACCGGCCCGTCTGCGCAACGCGTGATAATGGTGTCCGCTGTGTCACCACGCCCTGTGACTCCACGGAAAACACAACCTACCCGAACGGCTGTACAGCCTGTGCAGATCCGGCCGTTTATTATTTCCGTGCAG